>NZ_JQLU01000005.1:2126328-2430089 GCF_000744375.1 Carnobacterium gallinarum DSM 4847
TCATTAACCTATTCAGTTTAAAAAATGGTGAAGAGGCTCTTTTTTATTTTAATCTGGCTCTGACATTAGATAGTGCTAAAGAGCTGGCAGAGCTAGATATTTTGTTAACAAATAATATTGGTATAGTTTATGAATTAAAACAAGATGTTCAAAAAGCCAAAGTCTATTATGATAAATCATTAGAAGATATTCATAAAATAAAAGATAAACTAAACGATAATTTTGATGAAATCACGGGAATTTACTTTAATGTAGCAAAATTTTATTCTAAATGCCATGAGTATCACAAAGCTATTCGTTTAATTGAAACAGGCATGGACATCTCGATTCATTCAGCGAACTATCATTTATTGGACTCTTTATTATATGAAAAGGGTCTTAACCGCTATAAGCTAGAGAAGTCTGTATCTGAAGAAATTAGCAAGGACTATACGTTGTCTTATGCACTCGGTTTGATGAATGCCAATCAAGAATTAACTCAGGTTATTGAGCAAGATGCTCTGGAGTTTGGAATCAATTCATTTAACTTTTTTTAATTATTACCTAGTAATCCATCATGTAACAATCTAAATAATCATACTTAAAAGCAAAGGCAATTGGTTAAAGATAAAAATAGTAAGTAATTATCCGTTAAAAGATAGTTAGTTGCTATTTTTAACCCTCTCATACATAGTAAAAAGAAAAAAACAACTCATATAGTTATGAATTGTCTTTTCATCGAATCATTTATTTTTTGTAAATATCTTCTAATAAATTAAAATCTTTTTTAATCATTAGTTTTAAAAGCTCAGCAGTTTCCTCAGAAACATCCCCATTACGAATATATTCATAACTTTCTTCATAAATAACTTCATCTAAAATACTTTGAAATGTACGTTCTAAAGCAGAGACTTTAGTGGAACGATCAATATCCAATAAATAATCTGAAGTGACATTAAAAGTTGCTGCAAGCAATCGAACAATTTCAAGTGGAGGTTGGTTGACACCTTTTTCATAAGCACTGATAGCATTTTGTTTAAGAAAAAGTTGTTCAGCTAATTGCTTTTGAGTTAAGCCACTCTTTTCACGCAGCATTTTTATCTTTTCGCCAATCGTCATATTAACTAGCCTCCTTACTTAATAATTTATCTATCACTAATAGTATCATTTATAGCGATTTTTTATTATTAAAAAGCATAAAATGTGCTTTATTTGTTTGGTATATCATAAAAGGTGCTTTTTTTTGCAGTAAAATCGTAAATGGCTATACAAAAATAAACCTTCTGAAAACAAAAGAAGGTTTATTAAAACATATCATCTAACATTTGTCGTCTTTTTTTATCCCATGTGCTTGATTAATGAACCAATGCTTTAAATATTCAGCTTGCTCTTCAATCGTTTTACCGGGTTGAATATAATTCTTAGTATCCGCCAATTCCTCATAAATATTCTCATGGTTATTCCCAACCAAGTAATCAACAGAAACGCCAAAAAAACGTGCCATGTCAGTGATTGTTTTAATTGAAGGCTGGCTAATTCCTCTTTCATAGGAACTAATCGTTGTTTGCTCCAAATGGAAAATTTTCCCGAAATCTTCTTGCTTTAAATATTTTTTTTCACGTAACATCCGAATGCGTTCACCTAGATTCACTACTTACCATCCTCCCAATTGTCGCAATATGTATCTTTTTATCAAAAAATTATAAAATAATCTTTATAAATAAATAATAGCATCAAAGTAAGTATTTTGTTGTCTAAAATCATAAAATATGCTATATTAAGATTATTATCACGAAACATGATGGAATAAGTGCTAAAATCGTTTTTCGTGCTTAATATTAATGTAAGAGTGTTCTTATTTTGCCATAGATTTAAGAACAGTAGAACTGTAGCGATCATTAGTTTGCCTTTAATCAAATACATCGTGCCGATCAGGTTGAAGGTATCTAATGGTTTCTATCTCTACTAACTCTGCTAAACAGTAAAAGAGAACTAGGATTTAACTGTTAATTAACAGAATCATCAAGCAAACAATCAGATTCAATCCTTAAAAATCCTCATCAGTTGAATTAGCAATATAAATAAACTATTCAATAGACGGTATATTTAGTGGAGGTGTCAGTCTTGGAAAGAGAGCTAAATGAGCAAGCAATGAAGATAATTCTTCATGTTGGAGATGCTAGACAATCTATTGCAGAAGCATCAAAGAGTATTAGTCAACAACAATACAACCTAGCCCAAGAGGAATTACTTTTAGCAAAAAAAGAGTTACAGATTGCGAATCATTCACAAATGAAAATTTTACAAAAAGAGCGAAATGGAGAGAAACTTCCATATTCTTATTTGTTTAATCATGCCCAAGCCTTACTAATATCAATTACAAGTGAATGGAATATTACTAATCAACTTATTAAAATAATGACAAATTTGAATAGATTATAATGAGTGAATTAAATAGTTCACTTTACCGCTTATGAATTTCTTTAGCTGATTTAGCAAAGAGATTCGTAGGTGTTTTTTATTTAGTAGTTAATTAAATTAGTAAAAAAGTTTGTGTTTTAGTAAAATTAATTGTATAATTTAGTAAAATAAATTAAAAAAAGGAGAAAATAATGAAAATTAATGAACTTATTCAAAAATTTGAAACCGTTTTTAAAGAAAAAAATCCTCAAGAATTTTTTGCCCCAGGAAGAATTAATTTAATTGGTGAACATACAGATTACAACGGCGGATATGTATTTCCATGTGCGATTACAATTGGCACATATGGGTTAGCGACTAAACGACAAGATACACTAGTAAATCTTTACTCAGAAAACTTTTCTGAGTTAGGTGTGATTTCATTTGATTTAGCTGAGTTAGATTATCGAAAAACAGATAATTGGACTAACTACCCTAAAGGAATGATCCGCTATTTGCAAGAAAGTGGGCATGTCATTAACCGTGGTATGAATATTCTCTTTTATGGAACGATTCCTAATGGGGCAGGACTTTCGTCATCAGCGTCGATTGAATTGCTAACTGGCGTGATTTTACAAAATTTATTTGATTTGCACTTGGCTGAGCTAGAACTAATTTTTACAGGTAAACGAGTTGAGAATGAATTTATAGGCGTTAACTCTGGTATCATGGATCAATTTGCTATTGGAAAGGGTCAGAAAGATAAAGCTATTTTACTTGATTGTGATACGTTAGCCTATGAAATGGTTCCCGTTGTTTTAGGGGATCACAAAATTGTGATTATGAATACGAACAAACGTAGAGAACTGGCGGATTCTAAATATAATGAACGTCGTAGTCAATGTGAGTCAGCTTTGAGTCAGCTTCAAACAAAATTAACAATTGATTCTTTAGGACAACTAGACGAAGAAACCTTTTTTGGCAATCAATCCTTAATTGATGATCCGATTTTACTCAAACGAGCAAAACACGCTGTTACAGAAAACCAACGAACAATTAAAGCAGCAACTGCTTTAAAATCTGGGAAGTTAGAAGAATTTGGCCAATTAATGAATGCCTCTCATCGTTCGTTACGAGATGATTATGAAGTATCAGGAATTGAATTGGATACATTAGTAGAAGTCGCTTGGGAACAACCAGGAGTGATTGGAGCTAGAATGACAGGTGCTGGTTTTGGAGGCTGTGGTATTGCGATTGTAGCAGTAGATAAAATTGATGAATTTATTCAAAACGTAGGAGCCAGCTATCAAGCTAAAATTGGTTATCCAGCTGATTTTTATCTAGCAAGTATTAGTGATGGGGCAAAGTATTTAGGAGTAAAATAAATAAAAGTAAGAGAAGGAGCGAAAACCAAATGATTGACCAACAAATAATTGATTTTATTGAAATTGGAATTATCCAAAAAGAAATTGCCTCAATAGATCGTATTTATTTAACCAATCTACTTGCTGAATTAATTGGCAAAAAAGAATTGAAGCTAGATTTAAAAGCTTCATCTATTATACAGCCTCGCTTAACCATCATGGATCAACTGGTAAACTATGCAATTGAACAGCAAGTGATTAGTTTAGTTGAAAGAGAGATGCTTGAGGCACAAATTATGGATTTAATTACACCGATGCCTTCAGCTATTAATCACGAATTTCAGAAAAAATATCAAGAAAACCCAATCACGGCTACTGATTATTTTTACCAAATAAGTCAAAATAATAATTATATTAAAACACGAGAAATTGCAAAAAATGATTTATTCACTGTTGAAACGAAGTTTGGTTTATTAGAAATTACCATTAACTTATCTAAGCCAGAAAAAGATCCTAAGCAAATTGCGTTAGAAAAATTAACTCCTGCTGTTGATTACCCTAAATGTTTATTGTGTATAGAAAATGAAGGGTATGCAGGAAGAGTAAATCATCCTGCTCGAACACAACATCGAATTATTCGGTTAGAATTAAATCAAGAAGCATGGGGATTCCAATATTCGCCCTATGCGTACTATGAAGAACACTGTATTTTCTTAGCAGCAGAGCATCGTCCAATGAAAATTGAAGCAGCAACTTTTCGTAAGTTATTTGGACTAGTTCAACAGTTTCCACATTATTTTGTTGGTTCCAATGCAGATTTGCCAATTGTTGGTGGATCAATTTTATCTCACGATCACTATCAAGGGGGACGCCATATTTTTGGGATGGCTAAAGCATTGTTAATCAGTCATTTTAAGCTACCAGATTTTCCAACGGTATCTGCGGGTATTGTAAAATGGCCAATGTCAGTAATCCGTCTAAGTGGTGAAAATCAGCATGAATTAGAATTGGCAGCTGTTTATATTTTGGAGAAATGGCGAGGATATTCAGATAATGCAGTCGCTATTCAAGCAGTTTCTGCTGATGGAACACCGCATAATACGGTTACACCAATTGTACGGAAAAATGGCATTTATTTTGAATTGGATTTAGTTTTACGAAATAATCGGACAACAGCTGATTATCCAGATGGAATTTTTCATCCCCATAAAGAAAGTCAACATATCAAAAAAGAAAATATCGGATTAATTGAAGTGATGGGATTAGCGATATTGCCACCACGTTTGAAAGAAGAGCTACAAGTAGTAAGACGCTATTTGTTGAATCAAGCCGAAGAAGTTGCACCCTATCATCAGATTTGGGCAGCTCAATTAAAACAAGCCCACTCACTTATCACAGTGGATAATGTAACAAGAATTATTGAGGAAGCCGTTGGAATGGTTTTCTTAAAAGTCTTAGAAGATGCAGGGGTCTTTAAACAAACAGAAATAGGCTTAGCTGCATTTAATCGGTTTATTTTAGCATTAAAAACAAAATAAATTCACTTAAGGAGCTAAAAAATGATTATTTTTGAAAAAAAATTTGGAGTTGTTGGTGACGATCAAATTACAGAATATACATTGGAAAATAGCCAAGGTATGCAAGTTTCAGCCATCAATTATGGTGGAACAGTCACTAAAATTAGCGTTCCAGATCGTTATGGTAAACGAGAGAATGTTGTATTAGGATTTGACTCAGTAGCAGAGTATCAACAACAAACTGCTTTTTTAGGTGCTACAGTTGGTCGTGTTGCAGGTAGAATTGCGTTAGGTAAATTTACATTAGATGGAAAAAACTACCAAATAAGTCAAAATGAAGGCGAAAATCAGCTTCATGGAGGTGGTGGTTTTAACCAGAAAGTCTGGCAAGCTAAGACGTATCAAACAGAGTCAGAAGCTGGTGTGATATTTACTACTGTTAGTCCAGACGGTGAATTTGGTTATCCTGGAAATTTAAAGGTGGAAGTGACCTTTAGTTTAAATGAATTCAATCAATGGAAGGTGCATTATTTAGGTGAAACAGATCAGAGTACCTTATTTAATCCAACGAATCATGTTTATTTTAATTTAACTGGTAATCCAAAGCAGTCTATTTTAGACCATCAGCTAATGCTGGTTAGTGACCGATTTGTTGCGTTACAATCTGATTTAATTCCAACTGGCGAGTTGCTAGAGGTTAGTGGGACAGCCTTTGATTTTCAACGACCAGAAGTGCTTAGACGTGGTATATCTAGCCAGCACGCTCAAAATAAATTAGCACAGGGATACGATCATGCATTTGTATTTAAAGCGAATCAGGAGCAGCAAGTTAAAGCAAGTTTAGTTGAGCCAATGAGTGGACGCCGTGTGCAGATGTATACCGACTGTCCTTCTGTAGTTGTATATTCTGGAAATCAATTTAATGGTGAATTTGAGTTGGCTGACGCACCTGTACAGCAGTATGCAGGAATCACGTTGGAAACTCAAGGACTACCAGATGCAGTGAATCAACAAGGCTTTGGTTCGATTCAATTGAATGCTGACAAAAAATTTGAATCTGAAACGATTTACCAGTTTGATGTGATTTAAATCCTTTTTAAGGAGATGGATTGTTTTAACTAAGAAAATTTGCTAGTATCTTAATAGATACAAGAAAAAAAGATAGAAGGGGAGCGAATTTAAGATGGCGACAATTAAAGATATTGCCCAACAAGCTGGGGTATCTAGCGCTACAGTTTCCCGCGTATTGAATTATGATGAGAGCTTATCTGTTGGGGATGAAACGAAAAAACGAATATTTGAAGTGGCAGAGCAGTTAGAGTATACCAAGCATAAGAAAGTAAAATTAACTAAAAATGGCAAAATTGCAATTATGCAATGGTCAACAGAAAAAGAAGAATTAGATGATGTTTACTATCTTTCTTTGCGGATGGGGGCAGAAAAACGAATCGCGGAGGAAGGGTATGAAACATTACGTGTCTTTCAAGATACACCATTTGAAATGACAAAAGACATCGTTGGCATCATCTCATTAGGTGAATGTAGCCCAGTCCAAGTTGCTCGACTAACAGAATGGGGAAAGCCTATTTGTTTTATTAATTTTGACCAGTTGATTCATAAATACGATTCAGTTGTAGTTGATTTTGAACAAGCTGTGCGATCGGTTTTGGATCATTTTATTGCTACAGGACACACTAAGATTGGCTATATTGGTGGATTAGAATGCTATGGTGATCGTTCAGGGACAATTATTGATACACGAACAAAAATTTTTGAAAGCTATTTGCGGGAAAAGAAGCTTTATGTAGAGGGCTATTGTTTTATTGATTCCTTTGAAGTTAAAGCTGGATATGAGCAGATGAAAAAAGCAATTAGTGAACTGGGAGAGGATTTGCCGACAGCAATTTTTGCTGGAAATGATCCAATTGCTGTGGGGTGTTTACGCGCTTTACAAGAAGAGGGCATCCAAGTACCAGAACGAGTGAGCCTGATTGGTTTTAATGATATTAGTGTAGCTAAATATGTTTTTCCATCATTGAGTACAGTGAAAGTTTATACAGAATTAATGGGAGAAACAGGCGTTGATTTACTTTTGGATCGAATGGCCTCTAATCGTCAAGCCGCTAAAAAGATTACTTTATCAACAGATTTAATTTTAAGAGAAAGTACCTTGAATTAGTAAAAAACGTTTTAAACAAGTGATTCCTTGTTTAAAACGTTTTTTAGTATCTTAGTTAGAATAAATTTATTTTTTTAAATCGCCGACTTTTTTCTCAACGGCACCTTTTAGTTTTTGAGCTTTACCTTCTGCTTCTTTTTCAGCGTTGTTGGTTACTTTACCAAAAGCTTCTTTTGCTTCACCCGCAACTTGATCCTTTAAACCTTTTGCTTTATCTTTAAAATCAGTCATCGTACATTCCTCCTAAATTTTATTTAGCTATCAAGTACTGTTCTATTATGAGATTAGCGAATTTGTTCCAAAGTGACGAGAAATAAATATGTCTAAAATGTGAACGGTTTAGAATAACTAAAGTTTACTAGTTTTAGAAAACAAAATCAACTAATATGCATTTATCTAGTCATTAAAAAATCTAACTCCTGTTTTATTAGTAATTAAATTTTTTATGAAAGGGTAACTGGTTAGTCTTTTTTTATTAATTTTATGATATAAAAAATACGATTACAGATTTGATACAACTAAAATTCGATAATATCACCCAATACATTGGCAATTAAATCCATACTATCAAAAATTCTACTACCCACATAAAAATAATTCATCATTAATTGTAAAAAATTTATAGAAAGAGAAAATAAAAATGAAGCAACCATTATTTGTTTGCTTGTCTAGATTTTTTTGAATAGTAAGGGGAAAAGAAGTCAGAAGGGACTCATAAGAGGATAGTACTGATGACTGTTATAGGTAAAATAATAAGAAAAGATAGTTAATATTTTGAAAGGCTCTATTTCAACTAGATAATTAGTTCCATAACTTGAGATTTAAGCAAGACTATTTTTATCAACTAAAAAAGAACTACATCACATTTTTGAACCAAGTAATTTTTTGCTTTTTAATCAGTCACCCTAGCAAGAATAGAAAAAATAGAGTGAAAATTGGAATGAATAATAAATAAGCATGTAATATTGTCGTTTATTTCATGGTTTTATTATAATTTTTTTTACTTATCTTTTTATTTGGTTAAAAAGAACTGTAGGTGTGTTTGTTAGAAGGGATAATCAAAAAAATAATATTTTTAAGTTATTTTAATTTCTTTTTTTTCTTATTAAAGCATAATTAATCGCTGTTTTTTTGGGTTTTTTAGCTGTGGAAAAATATTTTTTTGTTATTTTAATGCATTTTTTTCAAAGGAGTTCTGTGTTATACTTTTTAAATGATAAGCTAATCATATAGTTGAATTAAAGGAGTGGTTTAGTGAGTAAGCTGAAGGTTAAACCGCAATATTTTGCTTGGCTAATTGTATTTAGTCTAGTGGTATTGTATCATTTTCGATTTCAAATGTCCCCAGGTAGTGACGATGAATGGTTTGCTAATTTTCATAAGCAAGCTTCATTTTTAACTTATTTAAATTCTCGTTTTAACGTTTGGTCTGCAAGGATAGTGCCAGACGCTATTTTATTTTATATATTTTTAGTGCCGCTTACAGTATGGCGAATTCTTAACAGCTTTTTCTTAGTGTTATTGTGTCGTTCAATAGTGCGTCTATTTTCACCTAAAGCATCTATTCTTTCAACACTTTCTGTAATGTGCATCATTGGTTTTGTTTCCTCATCTGTTATCAATGAAGGTTTTTTTTGGATTACCGGATCAATTAATTATTTATGGCCTCTTGCGATGGGAATTTATGTTTTAGTTCCACTTGCAGATTATTTTTACAGAGAGACAGATATGACATTCTCTTTTCAAAACTGGATTCGATTGTTTGTGACTTTCATTGTTTCATTTACAAATGAGCAAGTGTTAATTTGTGTGATTGGTGTATTTTTAGCAACAATTATAGCGCTTTTGGTAAAAAAAAGAACGATTCCACTCTATCTCTATTTAAGCGTTACTATTTTGATAATCGGTTTTTTGATTATGTATTTCTCTCCTGGAAATGCTCTCAGGATGCAGAGTGAAGTGGCTCGTTGGTTTCCAAATTTTTATGAATTAAGTGTTTTGAGCCGTTTGAGTATTGGATTTAGCTGGCTTTATGGACAAGTTATAGCGTATATGTTATGGATTCTAATGTTGATTAGTGGAATGACTTGTTATTTATTGCCATCGTCATGGTTAAAGAAGACTTTGATTTCATCTAGTATTTTTTTACTTGCAGCCAATATATTCAAAAATGTTCGTTTCTTCGATTTTGAGCGAATTAAACTGATTTCTAAAGAATCTTATTTTAATTTTAGCTTCTTAACTAATAAAGCTTTCTATGCAAGTGCATTTCCATATGTTATTTGGACTTTATTTATAGGTTTATTGATTTATGCATCTGTAAAAGCTAGTGGTAAACAAATTTTAGTTTCACTTTGTTATTTAGCAGGGATTTTATCGTCTATGTTGATGTTTTTAAGTCCTACCATATATGCTTCTGGTACAAGGGTTTTTAATGTACTTGGCGTGACTCTTGCCATTATAGCCTATATACTCTTAATCAAAATACAAGAACGAATTTCAAATAAAAATAGAGTGTTTGAAGTTATTTTATTAGCCATTATACCAATTATTCAATTTATACTTTAAAAAATAAACAGGAAATTTCAAATTATAATTGAAATTTTCTGTTTTTATTTTCTAAGGGTTAAATTGAGACTTAGCTTAGTTCTACAAATCAAGTAAGTCAAATGAAATTATTCTAAAAAATGTCTTTGGCTTCTTTACTTAATCTTTACACGGTTTTATGCTAAAATATAAGGAAGTGAATCAATTAAAGGAGCTCAATTATGAAAATTTTAGCAATCGATACGTCTAACCAAGTGATGAGTGTAGCGGTTATCGAAAATCAAGTTATTATCGGTGAAATTACAACAAATATAAAAGGCAATCATAGTGAGCGCTTGATGCCGGCAATTGATCAATTAATGAAAGAAGTTCATTGGCAACCTAACCAATTAGATCGAATCGCAGTAGCCAAAGGACCGGGTTCTTATACAGGATTACGAATTGGTGTGACAATAGCGAAAACATTAGCATGGACATTAAATAAAGAGTTAACTGGAATTTCTAGCTTAAAAGTTTTAGCAGGAAATTGCCAAGAATCAACAGATTTAATCGTTCCATTAATGGATGCAAGACGTGGTAATATTTATACAGGTTTGTATCAATGGCAAGGAACAGAACTACAGCAAATTGAACCAGATACACATATTTCAGCAAGTGAGTGGGCGAAGTTTTTGGCTAGTCGTTTTAAAACAGAAACTATTCAATTAGTTGGTAGTGATTGGAGTTTGCACGAAGCTACTTTTAGAGCCGAATTTGGTGAACGAGTAAGAATCGCTTCAGCTCAAAATCAATTGCCTAGAGGGAGTGTTTTGGGATTATTAGCAACAACCGCAGAGCCTGTTGATCCCCATACTTTTATTCCTGATTATTTAAAATTAGCCGAAGCTGAAGAAAACTGGCGGTTAGCTCATCCGGATCAATTGGAGGAAAGCTATGTTGAAAAAATTTAGAAATTGGTTAACGATTAGTTCAAATGAAAAAGAAGCAACAGAGCAAAGGTGGCGCTGGGAGCGTTTGACAGAACGAGTAAGTCTGACTAAAACAGAGTTTCCCATGAATGCCAATGAAAATGCGATTTTGTCAATTGGAACAGTTGCAGATATTCCAGAATTATTGGAGATTGAGCGCTTAAGTTATCATGGAGAAATGCCATGGAGTCAAAAAGCATTTGAACATGAGATGAAAAATAACCGCAATGCTTTGTATTTAATTCTAAAAGTCTATGATAAAGCTGTAGCATTTATTGGTTCATGGTTTGTCGAAGGGGAAGCGCATATTACCAATATTGCTGTGATTCCTAATTATCGTCGGTTAGGTTTGGCAACAGTTCTAATCCAGCAAATGGAGCAATTAGCGATTATGGATCAGAATAAATTGTTTAGCTTGGAAGTTCGAGTATCCAACCAAAGTGGACAGAATTTATATCGTAAGTTAGGATTCCAAGATGGTAAAATCAAAAAAGGCTACTATACTGAAAACCGTGAAGATGCATTAGAAATGTACAAAGCGCTAAAAGGAAAGAATGACAAATGATAGAAAAATTAGACAAAAATCAGATTAGGTTTATTGAAATAAAAGAGACCCGTTATACTGGAGTGGATCTGTTTGAAGTAGCTGAAAAAAGCTACGATCATGAATCTCCTTGGAGTGCAGAAACTTTTAATAAAGATCTAAAACAGCCTTATGTTCAGTATTTTATGGCCTTAGAGGAACATAAAATAATCGGGTTTGTTGGCTATCGCCAGATTTTTGAAGAAGTTGAAATTACGAATATTGTTGTAGCAGCCGAATTGAAAGATCAAGGAATTGGAACGGAATTACTAAACCAATGGTTAGATTATTTGCGTACCTCAGAGGCAGGCGTTGTTCATCTAGAAGTGCGAAAAAGTAATAAATTGGCAATTCATGTCTATAAAAAATTAGGCTTCCAATTAGTGAATATTCGGCAAGATTATTATGATTATCCCGTTGAAGATGCAATAATTATGAAACTAGCATTATAAATGACTGGTAGAAAGAGTGAATAAAATGTCAAATGAACGAAACTTAATTTTAGCAATTGAAACAAGCTGTGACGAAACAAGTGCGGCAATAATTGAAAATGGCATTCATATTCGCTCCAACATTGTCGCCTCACAAATTAAAAGTCATATGCGATTTGGTGGAGTTGTCCCTGAAATTGCTAGTCGACATCATGTGGAGCAGATTACTCAATGTATTGAAGAAGCGTTAAATGAAGCTGAAGTTGGTTATGAAGAGTTGAACGCAATTGCTGTTACAGAAGGACCAGGCTTAGTTGGAGCCTTATTAATTGGTGTAAATGCAGCGAAAGCGTTGGCTTATGCTCATAATTTGCCACTCATTCCAGTCAATCATATGGCAGGACACATTTATGCAAATCGTTTAATCCAACCGTTGTTATTCCCACTGTTGGCTTTAGTTGTTAGTGGTGGTCATACAGAATTAGTTTTCATGGAAGAAGATGGACAGTATCAAATTATTGGTGAAACACGAGATGATGCTGCTGGAGAAGCTTACGATAAAGTCGGTCGTGTCCTAGGATTAACCTATCCTGGTGGGAAACGTATTGATGAAATGGCTCACGTTGGAACGGATACATTCAATTTTCCCCGAGGAATGATTCGTGAAGAAAATTATGATTTTAGTTTTAGTGGTTTGAAGAGTTCCTTTATTAATACAGTTCATAATGCTGAACAAAAAGGTGAAGAGCTAGATAAAAATGATTTAGCTGCAAGTTTTCAAGCAAGTGTTGTCGACGTCTTGGTGACGAAGACATTAAAAGCAGTTGAAGAATTACAAGTAAAGCAGTTAGTATTAGCTGGTGGCGTTGCTGCAAATCGTGGTTTACGTGAGACTTTAACTAAAAAAATGGCAGAAGTATTTCCTAATGTAGAGCTAGTAATTCCACCTTTAAACCTATGTGGAGATAATGCAGCTATGATTGGAGCTGCTGCGTATATCTCTTATCAACGATCTGAATTTGCTACCTATGATTTAAATGCACAGCCTGGCTTGTCATTTGATACTATTTAAAAAAGAGTGAGAGAGACAAAAAACTACTATTTTGAATAACAATCAGTCAATTTAAAAAATAAAAACTGCAAGAAATCAACATTTGTAAAAATGGATTTCTTGCAGTTTTTTATTTTTTAGAACGTAGGTTACAGTTTTTTTATTTCTTTAAATGTTACCTAATTCTTCTAAGGCCATACTCTGCTCTTCCCATTCATTCAAGCAACGTTCATTCTTAGCATGTAATTCTTGTAATGTCTGATTGATTTCTTGAACTTTCACATGGTCCCCAAAAACTTCTGGTAAGGTTAGTTGCGTTTCTAAATGTGTAATCGTTTCCTCTAGTGTAGCCATTTCAGCTTCTAAAGCTTCAATTCGTCTTGTTAGCTGACGGACAATCTTTTGGGTTTCTTTGCTAACTTGATAGTTGGCTTTTGTTCCAGATTTTTGTTCCAAAGCAGTCGTCACAGTTTGTGGTTGATTTTTCATCCGTTCTTCTTCAGCCAATAAACGCAATTCCTCTTCTTCAGCTTTTTTTTCAAGATAATAATCATAGTCACCTAAATAAAGTGTACTACCTGTTTCTGATAATTCTACAACAGTTGTCGCAATTCGATTAATAAAGTAACGGTCATGAGAAACAAAAAGTAAGGTTCCTGGAAATTCAATTAAAGCTTCTTCTAAAACCTCTTTACTATCAATGTCTAAATGGTTGGTAGGTTCATCTAAAATCAAAAAATTATCTTGTTCCATTGAAAGTTTGGCTAACGCTAGTCGAGCTTTTTCACCACCACTTAAGCTAGAAACCGATTTTTCAACATCTTCGCCTGAAAATAAAAAGCTTCCTAAAATACTACGAATATCTTTTTCAGGAGTAGAAGGATGTTCATCCCATAATTCTAAAAGAACTGTTTTAGTTGAATTAAGATTTGCCTGTTCTTGGTCATAATATCCAATCGAGACATTAGCACCAAAGCGTTTTTCTCCTTGAATTAAAGGGAGGTCATCAACTAAGGATTTTAAAAGTGTTGATTTACCAATTCCGTTTGGTCCAACTAGAGCAATAGCATCTAGTTTACGAACATCTAGGTGAATTGGAGTCGATATAATTTCGCCATCGTATCCAACAGCTCCATCATTTAATGTTAATACAACATTGCCACTTTCTTTGGCAGGACGGAATTTAAAGCGGGCGGATTTTTCATCACCTAAGGGTTTGTCCAGCCGGTCCATTTTTTCTAATTGCTTTCGACGACTTTGTGCGCGTTTTGTCGTAGTTGCTCGAACTAAATTACGAGCAACAAAATCTTCAAGTTTTGCAATTTCAGTTTGCTGTTTTTCAAATTCTTTCCATTCACGTTCTAAATTCGCTGCTTTTTGATCTAAATATTTTGTATAATTGCCTTTATAATGATGCATCTTTTGACGACTTAGTTCATAGACTTCATTGACAACTTTATCTAAGAAATAGCGATCATGGGATACAATTAATAAGGCACCCTTGTAGGTTTGTAAATAGTCCTCTAACCAATTTAAAGTAGCAATATCTAAATGATTCGTTGGTTCATCCAGTACTAATAAATCGCGTTTTTCCAATAATAAACGAGCTAGAGCTAGACGGGTTTTTTGTCCACCAGATAGTTGATCTATATGCTTACTGTAGTCTTCTTCAAAAAAACGAAAACCATGTAACACGGAACGAATTTCTGCTTCAAAACCAAAGCCATTCGCCAAATTAAAATCATGTTGCAATTGATCGTAATCATCTAAGATTTTTTGATACAATTCAGGATTTTCTAATAAATCAGGATCACCAATTTGAACTTCTAACTGACGCATACGCTGTTCCATCTGAATAACGGGTTCAAAGACAGTTAACATCTCATCCCAGATAGTTCGAGTGGAATCTAATCCTGAATGCTGGGCTAAATACCCAACTGTTACAGATTTGCCTTTAGCAATTTTACCGGCATCAGGTTCTTCTTGTCCTACAATCATTTTTAATAAGGTTGTTTTCCCCGCACCATTGCGACCAACTAAAGCAATGCGAGAAGTATCTTGAATTTCTAAGTGAATATTTTCAAAAAGCACATCGGCACCAAAGTACCGTGCTACTTGTTGCGTTTGTAGTAAAATCATTTCAGTATCCTTTCTTAATGCTTGCTTTTCTTAGTGTAGCACAGAATTTAAAAAGATAGAATTGAAAACAAATCTTTTTCTATAGAAGTTTTGCACAAGAAGGACTTCACAAGTGAGCTCTTGTGAATTATTCTCTAATTTGAGAAAATAAAAAATCAAAATGTTTAAGCAGATAACTGGTAATATGCTTAAATCATGCTATAATTAGTTTGTTCAATGTGTAATATGTAATTGTGAAAAGACATACGAATCCATTGATATTGTGAATTTCACACAAAAAGGTTCAACAAATAAATTAGTAAAAAAGTAAGTGGAGGGAAGAAAATGCCAAATCAAAAAATACCAAAGGCAACAGCAAAACGCTTGCCTATCTATTATCGCTATTTACGTTTTTTAAATGACGCAGGAAAAGATCGTGTCTCTTCAACGGAACTTAGTGATGCTGTAAAAGTTGACAGCGCAACTATCCGAAGAGATTTTTCTTACTTTGGGGCGCTTGGAAAACGTGGTTATGGATACGATGTTGAAGATTTATTGAACTTTTTCAGTAAAACATTAAATCAAGATCGTTTAACAAATGTTGCATTAATCGGAGTCGGAAATCTTGGTCATGCCTTATTAAATTATAATTTCCACCAAAGCAATAATACACGAATTAGTGCGGCTTTTGATATTGATGAGAATCTAGTAGGAACTATCGCTAGTGGTGTTCCAGTTTATCCAATGAGTGAAATGGTTGAGCAATTAAAATTACAACAGATTGAAGTTGTGATCTTAACTGTACCAGCACCAGTAGCCCAAGAAACAGTAAACCAATTGGTTGATGCAAATGTTAAAGGAATCATGAATTTTACACCATTAAGAATTTCAGTTCCAGATGATATTCGAGTACAAAATGTTGATTTAACGAATGAATTGCAAACGCTGATTTATTTCTTAGATCACTATACTGCGAATGAACCAATGGAAGAAGTTTAAATCAAAAAAGAGAGAAAACAGTAAAAATCTGTTTTCTCTCTTTTTTGATTTAGAAATGGGTTTTATCACTAGTTCATTTTTTTAATTAGATTTGTTGTTTTTACTAATTTGAATAAAAATTTGCAACATTTTTGTTCCACGAACAAAATCATTTGTTGCGATCAAGACACATAAAATTGTGAAAAATCCCCAACCAGAAGTTGATACAAAATCAATCGCAAACCAAATAAATATGGCTGCTAAAAGATAGTTGAAAATAATTTGGCTTAAAAATCCATTTTTGCTCATTTAACTAAAAAATCCTTTCTGTGGCTATAACTAACATAACTTTTTTTAAGTAACAGCCTTATCCGTATTTTTTACACTAATTGAAGAATAAACTAGCTAAAACGGCAGTGCTATTCATTAATATATGGGCAATCATCGGTGTTGCAATATTTTTTGTCTTTGTGTAAAGATAACAAAAAACAAATCCCATTGCTGAGTAGAGTAAAATATGACCATCCATATGAATAAAAGCAAAGAGTAATGAGCTAATGACGGCTGCTCCAATTGCCCCTGTTAAGTCATAAAAGAATCCGAAGATTACTTTACGAAAAACAAATTCTTCCATTATTGGTCCAAAAATAGATGTAGCAACTAAATACAAAGGATATTTACGAATAATAGTTAAAATTCCAATTGTATTTTGAGAGTTAGTTGAGAAATTAAATAAATTGACCTCAATCATCATTGCCACTTGTTGAGCAAAAATTGCTAAGAAAAACCCTGCAATTCCCCAAATAATTACTTTAGAAACTGGAATTGATTCTTGTAAAGTCAAACTATTGCGGATAGTTGATTTACGATTTAATAGTAGCATAATAATTGCTCCTAAAGCAAAGCAAATTAAACTACCATATATTGAAAACTCAGCTCGTAAGTTTTTGGGTGCCATTAAAGCAATAAATATTGGAACAAATTGAGCCGCTAAATAAGTGATTAAAATCATAAGCGAAGTATGAACTGTTATTTTTTTCACGGGCATAACCTTCTTTATCCATAAAATTTTACTTAAATAAAAGTAGTTTGTTTTACAGTATAACACACTATCTCGTTAGATGGTTTAAAAAATCAGTCCTTTTAATTAATTTCAAAGTTAGAATAATTAAAATCAAAATTAAAGGGATTTTTTCAAAAAAAGAAGTAAAATTTTTAATAAAAAAGACAACAAATTACTTGCAATCTGGTTTGAATTTGATTATAGTAAAAGAGTAGATTAGCACTCAACTATAAGGAGTGCTAAATCAAGAAAAAGCAAAATTGCAGAAAGATGGAGGGATTTTACGTGTTAAAACCATTAGGAGATCGTGTCATAATTGAAGTTGCCAAGGAACAAGAGAAAACAGTAGGTGGAATTGTGTTAACAAGCTCTGCACAAGAAAAGCCCCAAACTGGAACGGTTATTGCTGTCGGTGAAGGTCGTGTGCTGGAGAATGGAAACAAAGTTGAACTAGCTGTTAAAGTTGGCGAAACAGTTTTATTTGAAAAGTATTCAGGCACAGAAGTTAAATATGAAGGTAAAGAATATTTAGTTGTTAAAGAACATGACTTAGTTGCAATTGTCGACTAATTTAAACAAACTTAAAATAAAACTAATTAATTATGAGGTGAAGGAAAAATGGCAAAAGATATTAAATTTGCAGAAGATGCACGTAGCGCTATGTTACGTGGTGTAGATGTTTTAGCGAATACTGTAAAAGTAACTTTAGGACCTAAAGGACGTAATGTTGTTTTAGAAAAATCATTTGGTTCACCATTAATTACAAATGACGGTGTGACAATTGCTAAAGAAATCGAATTAGAAGATCATTTTGAAAATATGGGAGCTAAATTAGTAGCTGAAGTTGCTTCAAAAACCAATGATATTGCAGGAGATGGAACTACAACTGCAACTGTTTTAACACAAGCAATTGTGCGTGAAGGTTTAAAAAATGTGACTGCTGGAGCAAATCCAGTAGGCATTCGTCGCGGGATTGAATTGGCAACAAAAACAGCTGTTGAAGAATTGCATGCAATTTCTAAAGTTGTGAATTCAAAAGAAGCTATCGCACAAGTTGCAGCAATTTCTTCTGATGATGAACGCATTGGTCAACTAATTGCAGATGCAATGGAAAAAGTAGGCAATGATGGTGTTATCACAATAGAAGAATCTAAAGGGATTGAAACTGAATTAGATGTAGTTGAAGGAATGCAATTTGACCGCGGTTATCTTTCTCAATATATGGTAACAGATAATGATAAGATGGAAGCAGTTCTTGAAAATCCTTATATCTTAATTACAGATAAAAAAATCTCAAACATTCAAGATATTTTACCAATGCTAGAACAAATTATTCAACAAGGTCGTCCACTTTTAATTATTGCTGATGATGTTGACGGTGAAGCATTGCCAACTTTAGTCTTAAATAAAATTCGTGGCACATTTAATGTAGTTGCTGTTAAAGCCCCTGGTTTTGGTGATCGTCGTAAAGCAATGCTTGAAGATATCGCAATCCTAACCGGCGGAACGGTTATTACAGACGACCTAGGTTTAGAATTAAAAGATACAACAATTGAACAATTAGGACATGCTGGTAAAGCAGTTGTGACTAAAGATGCAACAACAATTGTTGAAGGTGCCGGTGCAAAAGAAAATATTGAACACCGTGTTGCATTAATTAAAGCACAAGCAGCAGATACAACATCAGAATTCGATAAAGAAAAATTACAAGAACGTCTTGCTAAACTTTCTGGTGGAGTTGCTGTTGTTAAAGTTGGAGCAGCTACGGAAACAGAATTAAAAGAACGCAAATTAAGAATTGAAGATGCTTTAAATGCTACTCGTGCAGCGGTTGAAGAAGGAATTGTTGCTGGTGGTGGAACAGCTTTAATCAATGTTCAAGCTAAAGTTGCTGAACTTGAAGCAGAAGGTGATATTGCTACAGGAATCAAGATTGTATTGCGTTCATTAGAAGAGCCTTTACGCCAAATTTCTGAAAATGCTGGACTTGAAGGTTCCGTAATTGTAGACAAATTAAAACATGTTGAAGCAGGAATTGGTTTTAATGCTGCCAATGGTGAATGGGTAAACATGATTGATGCTGGAATAGTTGATCCAACTAAAGTAACACGTAGTGCATTACAAAATGCAGCTAGTGTAGCAGCATTATTATTAACAACTGAAGCAGTTGTTGCAGATAAACCAGCTCCAGAAGCACCAATGGGACCAGGAATGGATCCAAGTATGATGGGCGGCATGATGTAAGGTAAGTAAATAAAAATAAGGACTATCTCATTGAGTTGAGATAGTCTTTTTTAGTGGGGGAAAATGATTAATGGTACAACATATCATGAATGATTTCTTTTTTATTCAGAGTACTTGGAAAAAAGGTTGGCCAATTTTTCATTTCCGATAAAAGAACATCCTGGTTTTCATTTCCTAAATAAATATGGAAATGTGAGCTTTTTTGAGGTTCAATAATATGATCACTAAATTGAACATATTTTGGAGCTAGCATGTTTGTTGTCGTGGCTGTAAACAAATAGCGGACACCTTTTTTACCAGATTCATACGTTAGAATTTTATAGCCAGAATAGTCATACTGAGCTTCCTGCCACTTTCCATCAATTCGATAAGAAATAGTATTTTTCACAATATCAATTGCTTCAATTTCAGTTTGATAACCTTTTTCATAATATTCTTTGTATTCTTCAAAGCTTTTTTCTCCATCTTTGGCTTTTTCTTTAAAGACTTCATCAAGAGAGCCGTCGACTAAGTATGGATAAACAGATTGCCATGATCCTTCCCAATCAGATAATAGACGATCTTGAACAGCACTATCCTCAAATATCCCTTGGCTTGCAGATGTTTTTTCATGACTATGGAAATGCTCCTTTTCTACATGTTCACTAACCAGACTTGCTGAATTTTCTTTGGTTTGAGATTCGCTAGCTATAGATTTTCCAGTCTGTTGACAACCTGTTCCGAGAGATAACCCCACCAGTAGTACACTTATTAAAAATAATTTCATTATTATTTCCTCCTTTTTTGTAAAACGTAATTATTACGTTTTAATATTCTCATACTCATTTAAACTTGTCAATAACTATTTCGTTTTATTGATAATAGATAAATACTTATAGTTAGATAGAGACAAGCAAAGAAAATATATATTTGGCGCCGAATTTATGATAATATTATATGTGGTATTTAAACAGTGTAACATTGATTAATCAACCAAATTTAAATAAGTAAAAAGCTGAGGAAAGTAATTTGGAGACTATTCATTTGATTATTATAGAACTTTTAGAACTCTGACTAAAAAGCGATTATTTTAATTATGAGAGGGGAACGACTAAATGTCAGAAATAATCTTTAAATCATTGTTAACAAAGCAAGATTTTTCAGAATTCAATCGAATTTATGGACGGATTATAGCTAAAAAACGTTTAAGAATACGACTCATTCTAGGCATAATTACGACAATTTTTAGTTTAAGCGAATTCATTTCAATAATTCGCTATATAGTAAAGTATCAAACATTTTTTGAACAACGAGGTTACCTTACTATCTTAAGCTACCAAAAAGAGAATCTATTCATTTCTTTTATTTATGCAGTAATAGCAATACTAATGTTTGTTAGTTACGCTAAAGGAAATAATAGGCAAATCAAAAAAACAATGAATGATCCAGAGAACCAATTATTTTTTAGTGAAAAAGAAGTGACAGTTAATGATGAATTCATACTAATTAAAAATATGGATAGCCTATCTAAGTTTAGCTGGAGTGGAATAAAAAAAGTAATTGAAAGTAAAAAATTTATAGCTATTTTTACTTCCAGTTCCAATTGTTTAATCCTTAATAAAGGAGAGCTACAAGAATCAGAATTAATTGCTTTGAGAGAAAAACTGAAAACTAATTTTAATGGTGAAATTCGGTTGGTTGATAAATAAACGGTCAAAAATAATAGTTTTATGAATAGTAAAGAGTGTACTTAAATCAACAGTAAATTGGCTTTAATCAAATTAATGAATAAAAAGAAGGCTATGAATCATATTTTAGACTTTTAATCTTTAACTAAGCAGGAATTTTCTGAAGTGAAGTGTATCCAAATAAGAGTAGGCTAAATTTTATGATGACATAAAATTGATAGGTAGATAAGTTAGAAAAAATCAGTTTTTTTCTAACTTATTTATTAAATTGCAATAGAAGTTTTAGATTAATTGGCTAGAGTATTGTATCTAAAACAGTTATTTGCTAAAATTAAGTAAGTAAAGCTGTGACAAAAAAAACAATAGGAGGTGTCATGGAATTGGAAGATGTATTAGTAATTATTGATTTACAGAATGGACTTCAGACAGAAGAAAAGCACTTACACAAAATAGAAAACGTTTTAATGGGCGTAAATCAACGGATTGCTGCTTATCGTCAAGTAGAGAAACCAATAATTTTTGTGCAACATAGTGATGAAGAATTGGTACCACATACAAAACCTTGGGAATTGATGCCAGAGTTGGATAAAAAAGAAACCGATTACTATATTGGAAAAACCTATCCAAATGCTTTTTTTAAAACAGATTTACAAGAACTATTAACCAAATTAGCAGTGAAAAATATTGAAATTTGTGGTGCTCAAACAGAATTTTGTGTAGATACTACGATTCGTTTTGCTCATGGACTTGGCTATTCATTATCAATGGTCAAAGGCTTGAATACAACGTTAGACACTAATTTAATTAAAGCAGAAACAATCATTGCCCATCATGAAAGTATCTGGGATCGACGATTTTTAACATTTATTTAAAATAAGAACAAAATTTACTTAAAGAAAAAAGAAAAGGTGGTTTTATATGAAACTAATTGAAAACCCAATCCAAGCAAATACTGATTTAGCAAGAATGTATCCTAATGTTGCTGACTTTTTATTTAACAAAACAGCCATTAAATATTTTAAAAAATATACATTAGGCACAACTACAGTCGTTTATATTGATGCATTTGATAAAATTGATATCGTCTTTTTAAATTTAAAAAAACGTATTACAGACAGAGAAATTGACTATGTTGTTCAACAACTTTTAGAGATTCCTCTTTCAGAAGTAAATGTAATCAAAGAATGTAAGCAAAAAATTGAAGCCAAAAGACAAGTGACGATTGAACCTAAGGATATTGTCGTGATAGAACATAAGGTTGTTGCTTAAATTAAGCTCAAAAAACTATCTCATATTTTATGAGGTAGTTTTTTGTGTGGTCTGACATGCCAGTACGATTCGTCGTTTGAAACTTATTAGCAATCCAATTTTTATATTTTTTTAAGGTTTTACACTTGTTTTCATTTCAGATGAAACCTGATATGGAACGTCAACGAGTAAGGTTTGAAAATCTGGGGAAATCTTCTGTTTAAAGGTATAAACGAACTCTTGGTAGTACAGATAGGTTGCGTTTAATTCGGCATCTAGCGTGAGTAAATAATCGATGATTTTAGTTAGTGAAATCAAGCATTTAAAGAGAGTGCGATAGGAATAGTATATGAAATTTAATGTATTAGAATCCTTTAAAAATAAGCATCAATAACGTTTTAGTTTTGTGTAATCTTTTTGATTGTACGTACTAGAATGGTTAAATTTTTTCATGTTTTGAATTCGAGTTTGACTCAAAGAACGAGGTAATAATTGAACAATATAATAAGTAGAAAATATCATTAGATATAGGAGCATTTGCTATGGTTAATGCTATTTTTTAATAGATGGAATTAATGAAAGAAGTTGATTTAGATAATGAAAACAGGAGAATAAAAAGTTAGAAGTGACTATATTTTTTGTTTTTTTATATGAATACAGTAAGACTTAAGTTTAAATGTGTACAAATAATGAATTTGTAAAATAACTAATAATTTATAATGAAATTAGAATTAGTATAGGTTATAATGTAATGGATTACCTATGGGTACTCAAATTTAACGAAGGAGGTAATTTTTTTGATGAGCAAGAAAAAAAAGAATAGAAAAGGACGTGTAATCATTTTAAATTCTTTTTTTAAGAAGATAGCTTTGTTAACAGTTGTTATTTTAACTGTGAATTCATCTTTTGTACCATTACTAAATACAATCGTTTTTGCAGAAGAAAATAATAAAAATAGTTTAAATGATAGTTCTTTTGAAAATGCAGCATCTACCGAAATGACCAATGAATCGATTAATTCAGAACTAAGTTCTAATTCTAATGTGCAAGAATCGGCAATAACTTCGTCCACTGATTCTGTGGACAGTTCGATTTCTGATTCTACTGAGCCTATTCCTAATCAGGAAAAATCTGAACCGCATACTGAATCGGATTCTATTATTTCTGAAGAAAAGATTGATAATAGTGATATTTCTACAAAGAATTACGATGCTGTTATGTCAGATGTACTTAAAAGGTCTCCAGAAGTTTCAACATTTATTAATGATATTTCTGGTAATGCTACAAAGTTGGCACAAGGCAATGATTTGTACGCATCTGTAATGATTGCTCAAGCTGTCTTAGAATCTAGTTATGGAACAAGCCAGTTAGGTCAAGTTCCAGTTCACAACTTATTTGGAATTAAAGGAAAGTATAATGGACAAAGTATTGTCAAAGAAAGCTTAGAAGAACTGCCAAATGGAACAATTGTTTCAAGAAAATCTGAGTTTAGAAAATATGGTTCAAGAGAGCAATCTCAAGCAGACTATGTTGAAAAGATAAAAAAAGGTCCAAATACGAATGCCGGTGATTCAAGTTGGAGTCCAACGTACTATTCTGGCGCTTGGAAGAGCCATACTAATTCTTATAAAGATGCAACAGCTGCATTAACAGGGAAATATGCAACGGATAGCTCATATGGACAAAAACTGAATTCAGTTATCGAAGTATATAATTTACAAAAATTTGATTTGCCAATTCAAATGATGCTAGATGCACCATTAGATTCTGAAAAAGTTAATGGCAATCAAGTTGTGGTTCAAGGTTGGGCTTTAGCTGGAACTAGCGTAAAAGAAGTAAATATTTCTGTAAATGGTCAAGCAGTTGGAAAGGCCACTTACGGATTAGAGCGTAGTGACGTTAATCAAGCCTATTCTCAGTATCAAAATATGAATTCTGGCTACACATATACATTTAATAAAAGTATACTAAACGCTGGAAGTAACACATTAAATGTTCAAGTAGTATCTGCAAATAATGAAACAAAAACGATTGAAAGAAAGATTAACAATCCAGTTTTAACAAATCGAATTTATGTTGAGCGACCTGTAGCTAATGAAATTGTCGACAAAACATTAACAATTCGAGGTTGGGCATTATCACCTAATAAGGTATCAAAAATAGAAGTTCTTATTGATGGAGTCAGCAAATTAAGTTTTGCTCCTAATGTAGCACGTCCAGATGTTACAGCAGCCTTTTCAGAGTATCCAACTCAAACACCTGGCTTTTTATCAACAGTTGATACTTCTGGTTTAACTGCTGGAAGTCACAAAGTTGTCGTAAAAATGTACGATACTGCTGGTAGTGTTTCTGAACAAGCTATTGGAATTACGAAACAAGCTACTGCAACAGCGCCTATTATTAATATGATAGACACTTTGAGCAATGGAAAACAAGTATCTGGAAACTATCAGATACGAGGTTGGGCTCTAGCTGGTGGCGGTATAAAAAATGTAGAAATTCAAGTAGATGGAAAAGTTCAAGGAAATGCAACTTACGGAACTGAACGTTTAGATGTTTATACTAAATTTCCACAATATGCAAATAAAAATTCTGGTTATAGTTATGTTTTAGATGCAAGTAAATTAACTACTGGAAACCATACAATTAAAGTTACTGCAGTTGCAAACTCTGGGAAAATAGAAAGTCAAAGCTTTTCTGTTGTAAAACCAGATATGCCAATTAAAGTGTATGTCGATGCTCCTGTTGAGAAAGCTACAGTTATTAATGCTGTAACTGTTCGAGGTTGGGCATTAGCAGAATCAGGCGTATCAGCTGTAAACATTTTAGTCGATGGTAAAGTACAAGGAAAAGCGACTTTAGGTACAAGCAGACCAGACGTTGCTACTGCTTTTCCACAGTATAAAGAAAGTAAAGCAGGGTATTCATATCAGCTCAATACAAGCACTCTAAGTGTAGGTAGTCATAAATTAACCGTTCAAGTTATAGATAAAAATGGAACGATTAAAAATAGTGAGTCCACAATTGTAAAACCCAAAGCTGATGTTATCAATATGATAGATACATTAAGTGAAGGTCAAATAGTTTCTGGTAAAAAGACTATCCGAGGTTGGGCATTAGCTGGTGAAAAACTGAAGAATATAGAAATTTACGTAGATGGTAAACTTCAAGGAAATGCAGTCTATGGAATTGAACGTTTAGATGTCTATAATAAATTCCCACAATATAACAATAAAAATTCTGGCTATAATTTTACTTTAGATGTTGATGCACTAACTTACGGCAAACATAAAGTAGATGTCAAAGTTGTTTTGGCTAATGGGGATTCTGATACTACATCTGTTAATGTTGAAAAATCAAGATTAGAAACCCGTTATACGTTAGAAAATCCTAAAGATTTAGCTTTAGTTACGGATAGTGTGATGATCAGTGGCTGGGTACTATCAAGTACGAAAGTTAAAACTATTGACGTATATGTAGACAATAATAAGGTAGGTAATGCAAATATTGGGGGGGCGCGTCCAGATGTTGCGAATGTGTTTCCAGAATATTTAGAAAAGAATGCTGGTTTTAATTACGTACTAACTACTAAAAATTTAGCAAATGGAAAACATTCGGTAAAATTAGTTGTCACGTTTGAAGATAAGACAACAACAACTTTTGGTAAAGAAATCTATAAAGCAAGTTTAGCAACTGTCGGTTCTATTGATTCACCAAGTCCAAATCAATTAGTTGGTGCAAGTCAAACAGTTCGTGGTTGGATATTGTCAGAAGAAGGAATCAACAGTATTCGACTTTTAGTAGATGGTGTTCAAAAAGGAATGGCTACTACTAATCTTGCGCGTCCAGATGTTGCAGCAGCTTTTCCAGATTATAAGGAAAAAAATGCTGGATATTTGGGAACAATCAGTACAGCAGGATTAACAAACGGCACGCATACAGTAACTGTTATTGGTACGACAAACGGTGGTAGAGTTCACACAATGACCCAAAAAATTGTTGTTGGCGAACTTTCTGGCAAAACAGTATTTGTTGATGCGGGACATGGTGGAAAAGACCCAGGAGCAATTGCTGGTGGAGTGAATGAAAAAGACTTGAATTTGAGTGTGGCTTTAAAAGTAAAAGCTAACCTTGAGCAAAAAGGTGCAACAGTTGTAATGTCTAGATCAACTGATGTATTTTTAGAATTGCGAGAAATTGCAGCTAAAGCTAACAATTCTAAGGCTGATATTTTTATTAGCTTGCATCATAATTCATCATCAATCACGTCTGTTTCAGGAATTGAAACGTATTCTTATGACGGCAGTGGAACAAGAAGTTACAGTGCACCTATTTACAGACAAGATAGTTTTTATTCGGATATAACACCAAATGTAGCTAATAATGATATCGGTCGTATATATGAAAGTCAGCAGCTAGCAATTAAGGTTCAAGCAGGCTTAATTAGAAATACTGGAGCTGTCGATAGAGAAGCTAAGAAAACAGATTTTCATGTTATTAGAGAAACAAATATGCCCGCAATTTTAACTGAACTTGGATTCATTACTAGTCCGGCAGAACGAGCTAAATTAGTAAATGGAAATTACCAAAATCAGTTGGCTAAAGGGATATCTGACGGAGCTGCAGACTATTTAAGAAAATAAAAAGTTTGTTGATAAAGTCAGGCTATCCAAAAAATAATTAAATAGAGTGACTAGACAGGTGAGATTTCTCATCTGTCTTTACTTTGAAAAAATCAGCTGAATCTAGTGCAATTGATCAGTTAGTTTTAGGGTGTCTTTCTTGTAGCATAATTTAAAATGATGAAAGAAATTTATTTTTATACATATTGGAAGTTAGATGAATTAATTTAGTGAAATGAATAATTGGGAGATAACAATAATACAATAAGTTAACAAATTATTAAATTTGGTCATTTAATGAAGATTTTAAAGTTGAATTATGATATTCTTTTAGAGGTAGACTTTTTTGGATAGGAGTTTTATACAGAAAAGTGAATGATTCATCTAGTTATATAATAAAGAGAATAAAAGGAGTCGCTATGCTAAACAAAAAAAATAAATACAATTTAATCTTAGGTGGAATCATTTTAATTTTTCCTATTATTTTTTTGTGGATCATTGAATTTTATCATCATTTACTTAATTGGCAAGAAACTACTTCTTTTTTTAGCCAACATTTTAGTTATTCTTTATTTAGTTATTTAGTTATTTTAGTACTTACATTATTTGTTATTTCTTTAATTGGAGATGTTATTATTGGGGAATCAATATCAGCTATTCTGATTATTGGAATCTCCTTTGCCAGTTCGCAAAAGATGATTGCTAGAAATACACCTTTATACCCGGAAGAAATCACAATGATTTCTGAACTTAAATTATTAATAACAATGATTGATTTTAATTCATTTATTTTGTTAGTTGGTGTAATTATTTTGATATTAGGGGTATCTATTGCAGTCTCAATTTTTATTAAAAAAAAGCTGAAATTAGAGAAGAACAGAAAAGTATCATGGTCCATTCGATTGGTTACTTTATTAGTGTCTAGTCTACTATTGTATGGATTTTCTTTTTCTGGTAATAGCACTAGTACAGCAGCAAAATTTGGTGGATTATTTGATATTAATATGGCTGGCAGTGAGTGGAATCAACTAGCTTTTTATAACGAATATGGGTTTGTTATTGGTTTTTTATATAATTTCACATCAGATGCAATGAAACAGCCAGATGGCTATTCACAAGCTGAGGTTACACGTATTATTGATAAATATACAAAACTTGCTGAAATAGAAAATGCCACAAGAACACCTATAGAAGATGTAAACATCATTTATATAATGAATGAATCTTTTACGAATCCAATAAAATTACAAGATGTTTATCCTTTAAGCGAAGATCCAATCCCCTATACAAATCAATTGTTAGGCGAGTATACATCGGGGCAAACTCTTGTGCCAGACTATGGTGGTGGTACAGCTAATATGGAATTTGAAGCTTTAACGGGTTTTAGTAATTATTATTTATCTGTGATTCCATATCAATTTATTATTCCCAAAATGAATGAATACCCATCAATTGTTTCGTATTTAAATAATCAAGGCTATGAGACTACGGCAATTCACCCTTATGATGGTCGCATGTATAAGAGAGAAACGGTTTATGATCGACTTGGTTTTAAAACATTTATTGATGAAACTACGTTACATTATCGTCACGCCTACGGAAGTAGTGGGTATTCAGATGTGACTGCATACAATGAAGCTTACGATCAATTAGTTAGTTCAAATCAAAATTAATTTATCCATCTAGTTACTATGCAAAATCATCAACCATACGGACCACAATATCCAGATAATGAAATTGAAGTTGTGCGAGATGATATGGATGCAGAGAAGAAACAAGAAATGGAAACTTATCTGCAAGGTTTGAGATATTCAGATGGAGCAATGAAGGAATTAATTGAGAAACTAGATAGTTTAGATAAAAAAGTGATGGTTGTTTTTTGGGGTGATCATTACCCAGGTAGTGGTATTTATACAGATATGTATAAAGGCAATGAGGTTGAACTTCACAAAACTCCGTTATTAATGTATAACAATTTTGGTTTGGAACGTGAAGAATTAGGTACAAAATCTTTAAATTTTGTACAGACAGATGTATTAAATTCTATTGGGGAAAAGATTAGTCCATTCCAGAAACTATTAACTCAAGTGAATGGAAAATTATCAACTTTGAGTAAGATAGAGTTATTTGATAATAATCAAAATAAACAAACTAAAAAAGAAATAGCAACAATTGAAGAACTAAAAGATTACCGTATGATAGAATATGATGTAAATGCTGGAAAAAGATATAGTTTAAAAACTGATTTTTACAAATAATATAAAAACAGAAAGAAAAAGGTGTTTAAATGAAAACTGTTGCTATACTGTTATCTGCATACAATGGTACAGACTATATCACAAAACAAATTGAGTCTATTCAAGGACAAAATTATCAAAATTGGCAATTATTTGTTAGAGATGATGGATCTTCAGATACAACTAAAGAAATTGTTAGAAATATGGGACAATCGGATAATCGAATTCAATTATATGAAGATGAGTTAGGAAATCTTAGAGTAATTAAAAGTTTTTTAGAGTTATTAAAAAACGTAGAAGCTGATTATTATATGTTTTGTGATCAAGATGATTTTTGGAAAGCAGATAAAGTCGAAAGAACTTTAGTAAGAATGGAACAACTTGAAGCTAAGAAACAGAATCCCTATCTAGTCCATACAGATCTAGTGGTAGTTGATAATGATTTAGAAGTTATTAGCGAATCAATGTTTGGACTACAAAAAATGTCTTTTGAAAAGACAAGTTTAAATCATCTTTTAGTACAGAATAATATCACAGGCTGTACGACGATGATTAACAATGATTTAAAGGACTTAGTTGTCTATCATCAAGACATAGTTATGCATGACTGGTGGCTAGGATTGATTGCATCAAGTTTTGGTGAAATTTCCTTTTTGCAAGAGACGACTATCTTGTACCGTCAGCATGGAAATAATACAGTTGGTGCTAAAAAATATGGACTTTCTTATTTCTATAGTCGTTATTTAGAAAAAGCGAAAACAAAACAAATTCAAAGAAATTCATTTAAACAGGCACAAGCTTTCTATGAGATTTATGGTGCTAGATTATCAGATAAAGATAATGAAGTTGTTAAAAATTATGGTGAATTTCTTGAAGGCTCCATTCTTAAACGTGGAAATGTATTTTTTAAATACAAATATTTTAAAAATACAACTCTTAGAAATACTATTTTTTTACCAATGTTGCTTTTTTTAAAAGCAAAATAATAGTATAATACTAAATAAGAGTCTTGGACAAGAGATTACTAAATTAAAGTGCGAGGAATGAAAATATAAAATGGATTTCAAAGTAGCCGTAAGTATTGTTACGTACAATAGTGAAAAAATTTTTCAAGTCTTAGATAATATTAGAACAGAATTTTCTGGCGATAATCGGTTTAAATTTTTAATATTTGATAATAACTCTGAGGAAGACTATAAAAATAAGTTACGTAAATATGAAGATATCGTTGAAATTAATTTTTATCATGAAAATAATGGATTTGGTTTTGGTCACAATGCTAATCTATTAAATAGAATGGAAAAATATTTTTTGGTTTTTAACCCAGATATTATATTGAAAAAAGATTCCTTACTAAAATTAGTTGAGATCATGGAACAATCATCAACTATTGGCTTAACGGTACCTAAAGTTTTAAATGCTGATGGAAGTATTCAGTATCTAGTCCGTGATCAAGTATCAGTTTTTGATTACGCATTAAGATTTATTCCATTTAAGTTCGTAAAAAAAATGTTTAATAAACGTTTAGCTAAGTTTGAATGTCGTGATTTATCGGATACTGAAAATACTGAAATTCGTATTGGCTCAGGCTGTTTTATGCTGTTACGAGATGAAGCATTCAAAGCAATAAAAGGTTTTGATGATCGCTATTTTATGTATTTTGAAGACTATGATCTATGTTTAGAGTTACATGAAAAAAATTATAAAATTATCTACAACCCGTTTTCTGAAGTCATTCATTTTTATGAAAAAGGCGCTCATAAAAATAGACAATTATTTAAAATTTTTATGCAATCAATGCGCTTATTTTTTAATAAATGGGGTTGGAAATTTTTTTAATAGAGTAAAAATTAAATAGGAGAGTGGATTGTAGATGGAATTTAATATTATTAGAGAAACACAAATTATTTTGAAACGTTACTGGTGGATTATTTTGTTAGTTACTGTGTTAGGCGGTGTGGGAAGCATTTTATTTTCTCAAAAGGCTCCAAAGCCAACATATCAAGCAACTATTCGATTTGTTGTAACCAAACCAACAGAAGTTGATCAAAATGGAAATGAGCTAACAGATGCTGATCCATCAAGATTCTGGAATAGCTTGCCAATCTTAATTGAATCACCAGATTTTGTTAGTGATGTAATTAAAAAGTCGGGATATAATGGTACGGCTAAAGAATTAAAATCTAATTTAACGGTATCTAACGATAATATGTCAACTATTGTTGCGGCAACCTTAGAAGGAACAAATCGTGATTTAACTATTAAAGCAGCAAATTCAATTTTTGATGTTTTTAACATTCGAGCAAAAGAGTTATTTAAAGTTGAAGAAACTAGAGCTATACAACTTGCAACGATTGACAATGTAAATGAAGTTATTCATTCACGATCAAAAGCAACTATGTTTGTTGGGATCTTTTTAGGATTTATTATCGGAGTGTTACTTGCGATATTTATGAATTATATGACTAGAAATAGAAAGAGCGCTAATTAGGCTTTTTAGGAGGAATAGATTTGGTAAATCCTTATTATATATACTCTGTTTCTTTTATAGGAGTTATAATTGCATATTTGCTTGGTTGGTCTAATCTGTTTCCTGAATTGCGTTTTTCCTTGATTCTTTTTATGGGATTTTCAATTGGAATAGCCTTATTATTTGGGAATAGTATTAGAAAAAGAAAAATAATTGTTTTTGAAAATTTAACATATACTAAAATATTTCAAAATACGACTCTTTTTATTATGGGAGGATATTTATTAGAAGGACTATATAATGGTTCTTTTCCACTAATAGATATTATGTTAGGGAAGAATTCAAATTATACTGAATTCGGAATTCCTACATTTCATGTGTTTTTAGTTACCTTTAATTCATTTTTTGCAGTGTACCTTTTTCAGGCTTTAATATCGGAAGGTAATTTTGCTGAGAAGAAAAAACTATTCATGTTTTTTTCTTTAAATTTACTTCCAGGGCTGTTAATTGTAAATCGTGGAATGCTAGTGATTATTTTGATGAGCTGTTTCTTTGTTTATACAATTAAATTTCAAAATAAAATGACGATTAAGAAAGCTAGTTTATTAATGGTAATTCTCTTTATAGGTGCATTTCTATTTGGTGTAGCAGGAAATGTTAGGGTAAATAGTTCTTATCAAACAGGTAAATCGTCATTTAACAATGATACTTTCTTAAATATTGGGAAAGCATCAGACTCATTTAAAAATTCAATTATTCCAAAAGAATTTTTTTGGACGTATATCTATGTCGCATCACCATTAGCAAACTTTCAAGAAACAATTGAAAAACAAACATTTGATTCAGATATTACGGTTAGTGATACTGCTGTCTTTTTCGTAACTCAGATTATGCCAGATTTTATTAGCAAACGTATTGTTAGCGAATTTGAAATTGAAACTCAAGATTTTAAAAAAATTACACCTGAATTGAATGTAGGGACAGCATTTATTGCATCTTATGTTATTCTTGGATGGCCTGGGGTCATTTTGTTTATTACAATCTTATTTTTATTTGCTTATTTTTATTTACTCTTCCTAAGGAGTCTAGGTCAGAAGTATTTTATAACAGGAGTGGCAATTCTCAATACACTTTTCTTAATGAATACATTCTCCAACATGCTCTCTTTTACAGGAATTAGCTTTCAATTAATTTATCCAATTATTTTTGGTTTAGTAGATAAATATAAAGAATTACAGTATCATAATAGAGAAAAGTTAAAAATATAGTTAGGAAGTGTCAATTATGAAGGGAATTATTTTAGCTGGAGGAAGCGGAACACGCTTGTATCCATTGACTAAAGCAGTATCAAAACAACTAATGCCGATTTATGATAAACCGATGATTTATTATCCAATGTCGACTTTAATGTTAGCAGGAATCAAAGATATTTTAATTATTTCAACACCAACAGATACACCAAGATTTGAACAATTATTTGGTAATGGCAATGAACTTGGTTTAAATATTGAGTATAAAGTTCAAGAAAGTCCAGATGGATTAGCTCAAGCGTTTATATTAGGTGAAGATTTTATTGGTGAAGATTCAGTGTGCTTAATTTTAGGCGACAATATCTATCATGGTGGCGGCATGGCTAAAATGTTGCAACGCGCAGCGGCTAAACCGGAAGGCGCAACAGTCTTTGGCTATCATGTAAATGACCCAGAACGATTTGGTGTTGTGGAATTTGATGACGACATGCGTGCTATCTCAATAGAAGAAAAACCTGAAGCACCTAAAAGTAACTATGCTGTAACAGGCTTATACTTCTATGACAATCAAGTAGTTGAAATAGCCAAAGGAATTCAACCATCTGAACGTGGTGAATTAGAGATTACGGATGTTAATAAAGCTTATCTAGAAGCTGGTAAACTAGATGTTGAACTAATGGGACGTGGTTTTGCGTGGTTAGATACAGGTACTCATGAATCATTATTAGAGGCAGCAACATTTATTGAAACTATTCAAAAGCGTCAAAATTTAATGGTCGCGTGTCTGGAAGAAATTTCTTACCGCATGGGCTACATTAGCCGTGAGCAATTATTAGAATTGGCACAACCACTTAAGAAAAATGGCTATGGTCAATATTTATTACGTTTAGCAGAAACTAAAATCTAGAAGGTAGGCAATTAAAATGAAAGTAATCAATACAAAATTACAAGATGTGAAAATTATTGAAACACCAGTTCATGGAGATCATCGCGGTTTTTTCACTGAAAGTTATACAGAAGATAAATTTATTGCAGCAGGAATTCCTAATAAATTTATCCAAGATAATCATTCTTTATCAGTGGAGCCAGGTGTAATTCGTGGAATGCACTATCAAACAAATCCTAAAGCTCAAACAAAATTAGTTCGTGTAACTTCCGGTGCTATTTATGATGTGCTAGTTGATATGCGTAAAGGTTCACCAACCTATGGACAATGGGAAGGGTACATTTTAAGTGAACATAATCATCGTCAATTACTGGTACCAAAAGGTTTTGCACATGGATTTTGTACGATTACAGGAAATGTGAATGTACAATATAAAGTGGATGAGTTGTATTCTCCAGAAAATGACCGTGGAATTGCTTTTGATGATCCCGATATCGGGATTATATGGCCAATGAATAATCCAATTATGTCTGAAAAAGATACAAAACATCCACAATTAAAAGATGCAGATAACAATTTTGTTTGGGAGGAAAAATAACAATGAAAAATATTTTAGTAACAGGTGGAGCAGGTTTTATCGGAGGCAATTTTGTCCACTATATGCTTGAAAACCACCCAGATTATAAAATTGTTAACCTAGACTTACTAACTTATGCTGGAAATATTCACAGTTTAGATGACATTAAAGATAATCCAAACCATGTTTTTGTCCAAGGAAATATCAATAATCGAGAGCTAGTTAGACATTTAGTAACAGAACATAGCATTGATGCCATTGTGAACTTTGCTGCTGAATCACACGTAGATAGAAGTATTCTGCATCCAGAAGTCTTTATTGAAACCAATGTTCAAGGAACGTTAGCTTTATTAGATGTTGCACGTGAAATGAAAATTGGTAAATATTTACAAGTATCAACTGATGAAGTTTATGGTTCATTAGGCGCAGAAGGGTACTTCACGGAAGAAACACCTCTTGCACCAAATAGCCCATACTCAGCAAGTAAAGCTGCAGCAGATATGTTGGTTCGTGCTTACAACGAAACATACGGTATGAATACGAATATTACTCGTTGTTCAAATAACTATGGTCCATATCATTTCCCAGAAAAATTGATTCCGTTAATGATTTCAAACGGAATGGATGGAAAAGAACTACCAATTTACGGAAATGGCGTTAACATCCGTGACTGGTTACATGTACAAGATCATTGCCAAGCTATTGATTTGGTCTTACACAAAGGCGTTAAAGGTGAGGTTTACAATGTTGGTGGTCATAATGAGCGTACTAACAATCAAATTGTTGACATCATTGTTGAAAAATTAAGTCTTTCAAGAGAATTAATTACGTATGTTGAAGACCGTTTGGGGCATGACCTACGTTACGCGATTGATCCAACTAAATTAGAAACAGAACTAGGTTGGAAACCCAAATATACATTTGATACAGGTATTGTTGAAACCATTGAATGGTATCAGGCGAATGAAGCTTGGTGGCGTCCTTTGAAAGAACGTGCGGATTTAAACTAATGAAAGAATATGAGAGAAAACTTTTTAGTTAGTTTTCTCTCTTTATTATAAAAAAAAATAGCAATAAAATCTTTTTATAGGGGATAATTTATGAAAATAATGGCAGTAGTAATTACCTATAATCCAGACGAACAGGTATATGCTAATATAAAAAAACTACGAAAACAGATAAACTCAGTTCTTGTTGTAGATAATTCCTCTCTAGAAAATCACTTTATACTGGAAGAAGAGGGTATAAATATTATTCATAATGAAAGAAATTTAGGTATTGCCGAACCTTTAAATATGGGCTTAAAAACGGCTATAGAAAATAATGTAGATTGGTTATTTACTTTTGATCAAGATAGTGAAATTACTGATAATTTCGTAGAAGAGATGCTTCTAACAGCAAAACTTGTTGAAGAAAATGAACAAGTTATACCTGTTTTGATTAGTCCAACTTATATTCATCCAGATGCAGGTATAGAGTATGATAATTCTAAAAGTATCCAAAAAAATTATGCGATTGTTGATACAGCAATGACTTCTGGGAACTTGTTAAATGTGAATAAATTAGCTGAAATTAATGTTTTTTTTAGAACAGACTATTTTATCGATTTTGTAGATCATGAATTTTGCTTTCATTTAGAAAAATTGGGTTATCCAATAATTCAATCTTTCAGAGCGACTTTAATTCATAGTCTTGGAGAAGTTACCGAGCATAAATTTTTAGGAAAAACTTTGATAACAACAAATCACAATCCAGTTAGAAGATACTACATTACAAGAAATCGTTTAGATGTCTATAGAACTTATTTTTCAACACAACGAGAATGGATAAAAATTGATTTTTTTAACTCTTTTATGGAATTTGTTAAGATTTGCTTATGTGAAAAACAAAAATTTTTGAAGATTTTAAATATTTTTCGTGGTACAAAGGATTCATTGTTAAATAAAATGGGACCATATAGATATCACAAATAATTTAAGGGAGTTTGATAAATGGAGAAATTAAAAAATAGTAAAATTATTCATAATTTCTTATCTTTAGCCAGTGTTCAAGTTCTTAATTACTTATTACCATTGATTACTTTACCTTATTTAATGAGAGTGGTAGGTGTAAGTAACTTTGGGCTAATTAGCTTTGCACAGGCGATTATGCAGTACTTTATTTTATTTACAGATTATGGCTTTAATTTAATTGCAACTAGAGATATTTCAAAAGCCAGAAAAGATGAAAAGAGAGTTTCAGCTATATTTTGTTCAGTAATGGCTGCTAAATTAATCTTATTAGTAATTTCTTTTGCGATATTAGTTGTGCTTATCATTGTAGTACCTAAATTTAAGCAGGATGCGTTGTTATATTTATTTACTTTTGGAATGGTTGTTGGGAATGTACTTTTTCCAACCTGGTTTTTTCAAGGAATTGAAGAGATGAAAGTAATTTCACTATTAAATGTTTTTTCTAAAATAATTTTTACTGTCGGAATCTTTATTATTGTAAAAAAGCCGAGCGATTTTTTAAATGTTGCTATTTTGAATTCTTTAGGATTTATGTTAATAGGTGTACTATCCATAATTATTGTATTTTCTAAATATAATGTGAAATTAACAATCCCTAAAAGACATGAAGTGATTAATCAAATGAAGGAAGGCTGGGATATCTTTTTATCTAATATGTTCTCAAGTCTATATACAACCAGTAATACAGTTATTTTAGGGTTCCTTGCAAGCAATGAAATTGTTGGATATTTTTCAGCGGCAGACAAAATAATAAAAGCCTGTTCAAGTGTAATATCACCGATTATCCAAGCAGTCTACCCACATATCAGTATTATCATAGAACGTTCTAAGGAAGAAGCTTTACTCTTTATTAGGAAAATTGGTTTTTGGATTACTATTGTAATTGGTGCAGGATGTTTAATATTACTGTTTGGTTCTCCCGTTATCTTGCCAATATTTGCAGGCAATAACTACGATCATTCAATAGTATTAATTCAAATTATGTCTTTCTTACCTTTAATTATTGGATGGGCGAATATTTTGGGAATTCTTACTTTAATCAATTTTGGTTATCAAAAAGAACTTTCAAGAATATATATATATTCAAGTTTGTTCAGTATAATTACAACAATTATTTTAGTACCTTTATATAAAGAAGTTGGAACGGCTATAAATGTTACTTTAATTGAAGCAATAGTAACAGCAGCGATGTATTATGTATTGAAGAAAAAAGGTATCAATATCATTAGTGGAAAAATAATAAATATGAAAGAAGTGGTAAATAAATGACAGTTTTAATCACTGGATCAAATGGTCAATTAGGAACAGAACTAAAAAAACTTTTAGATGAGCAAAATATTCATTATATAGCAGCAGATGTTAAAGATATGGATATTACAAATGAAGAGATGGTAACAGGATTTGTAAATAAAGTGCAACCATCAACAATTTATCATTGCGCGGCTTATACGGCAGTAGATAAAGCAGAAGACGAAGGAAAAGCATTAAACCAATTAATTAATGTAGATGGCACCAGAAATGTAGCTAAAGCTGCAGAAGCTGTTGGAGCAACTATGGTATACATTAGTACGGATTATGTATTTGATGGCACAAGCTTAGAGGAATATCCTGTTGACGCAATTCCAAATCCACAAAATGAATATGGAAGAGCAAAATACGAAGGTGAATTAGAAGTTCAAAAATATGCATCTAAGTATTATATTGTTCGTACTTCATGGGTATATGGTGAATTTGGTGCTAACTTTGTCTTTACTATGCAAAAATTGGCAGAGTCACATCCTAAATTAACTGTAGTAAATGATCAATTTGGTCGTCCTACTTGGACACGCAGTTTAGCAGAATTTATTACATTTATTGTAAAAGATAAAGTAGAATATGGTGTTTACCATTTTTCTAATGATAATAGCTGTACGTGGTATGAATTTGCTGTAGAAATTTTGAAAGACAAAGATATTATTGTTGAACCAGTTGATTCTTCTGCATTTCCACAAAAAGCAAAACGCCCAGAACACTCTATTATGGACTTAAGCAAAACTAAAAAGTTAGGTTACTCAATTCCGACATGGGAAGATGCATTAGAAAAATTTCTTAGTGGATTAAATTAATACCTTGAGAGGAGTCAATTTATGGCCGAGCCTTTAGTTTCAATTATTATTCCTGTTTATAATGGTGAAAAAACAATTAAACGGGCTATTGATTCATGTTTAAAGCAAGATTATCTGAATATTGAAGTTTTAGTCTTGGACAATCAATCAAATGATAACACTAAAAATGTTGTTTTAACGATTCAATCTGATTTAGTAAAGTATATTTATCTAAATCAAAAAGGTCGTTCATTAGCAAGAAATGAAGGCATTAAGCGAGCTAAAGGGAACTATGTACAATTTTTAGATGCAGATGATACGTTAGAGGCAACTAAAATTAGTAAGTCAATTGAACTATTTGAAAATAATCCAGCTATTGATGCCGTTTCAACTGGAATTCAATATGATAATGGTGGAAGTAATGTGAAAACTTTATTTCCAGAATTCAATTATCCTTATGAGATTATTGCTCATAACATTTTTCCAATTCATTCGTTATTGTTAAAAAAAGAATGTGCAACCACTTTTCCAGAAAAGCTTGACTATTGTGAGGATTGGGTTTTTTGGGCAACTTCTTTAGTTGATAAGACTATTTATTTTGATAAAAGTTTAATTGGTGGAACGGTATTTATCCATGATGAAAATACAATGTTACAAAATAAATTAATGAGAGAGTATGAGCTTTACGTTCAACAATATTTAAAGGGAAAATATAAAAAGTATAGTTTGCCTTTGAAAAAAAATGAAATTTCTTTGTTGATTATTCATTATTTTAACGATAGTAAAGAGCAAATTACAATTAATGAAATTAGGAAACAATCGGCTATTACCTATTTTTTTATCGGAGTATTCTGTCGTTTACCAATCATTAAAACTAAGTTGCAAAATAAAATTAAAGAGATTAATCAAAAAGATGTTTACACTGAAGGAGAGTAAAGTATGAATTCAAATTTATCATCAGTATACTTTATTATTCTAAATTATAATAATGCTCCAGATACTTTAGAATGTGTAGATAGTATTGAAAAATTAGAATATGGGAACTACAAGGTTGTTCTTGTAGATAATCAATCCAAAGACAATTCAGCAGAAATTTTACAAAAAGAATTGCCACAGCATAAGTTCATCCAAACTGGAGCTAATCTTGGCTATGCAGCAGGAAATAATATCGGAATGAAATATGCAATTGAAGATGGAGCAGATTACATTTGTATTTTGAATAATGATGTAATTGTGAATTCTGATTTTTTAACTATTTTAGTTGATTATTTAAGCACCCATCCTAAGGTTGGTCTTGTAGGACCTAGAATTTGTGAATACGAAGATCAAAGCATATTAGAATCTGCTGGCTCTAACGTTGATTTTAAAAAAGGTCGTGTGACTAGACTTTATCATGGTGAACCAGAACAAAATGTTTATGGAAAAGTGATCCCATGTGATTATGTTGGCGGAGCTTGTATGTTGTTAAAAGCAGATCTAATCCAAGAAGTGGGTTATATACCGGAGAACTATTTCTTGTTTTATGAAGAAAATGAATGGTGCGTAACAATAAAAAAAGCTGGCTATCAAATTGTTTGTGTAGCAGATGCCAGAGTTGTTCATAAAGGTTCAGCTTCAATTAATAAAGTGTCAGGTTTATCCGAGTATTTTATGTATCGAAATTTAGTTATTTTTATGCGTAGAAATGCGAGTTTTAAAAATAAAGTGATCTTTGTACCTTATTTATTTCTATTTGCATTAAAAAGTGGATTAACTAAAAAAGATGGTTGGAGATTCTTTCCTTATTTTTATGATGGTTTGACAGGGAAAAATAAGTATAAAAATAAACTTTAGTTTTAAAGTTATACAAATCAACAAGTCTTATAAATCAGGTAGAACATGTAGCTTAGTAGTTTCTAGACTAAACTATGTGTTTTTTCTAGTTTTTAGCTTCAAACTAAGGTATGATATTACTAAAATGTATTTAGAGTTGGGAGAACTAGTGAAATGAATAAAATATATCCAGACGATAGTTGGTCATTACATACGGACCTTTATCAGATTAATATGATGAAAACTTATTGGGAATTAGGCAATGCTAATAAACATGCGGTCTTTGAATGCTATTTCCGAAACAATCCATTTGAAAATGGTTATGCTCTTTTTGCTGGGTTAGAACGAGTGGTTGATTACATTGAACGTCTAAAATTTACTGAATCTGATATTGCTTATTTGCGAGAAATGAAAGAATATCCAGAGGAGTTTTTAGCTTATTTAGCTAATTTTAAATTTAAAGCGACAATTCGTTCGGTTGAAGAAGGAGAGTTAGTATTTAGCAATGAACCTCTTGTCCAAGTAGAAGGACCTTTAGCAGACTGCCAACTAATTGAAACAGCTTTACTGAATATTGTTAATTATCAAACCTTGATTGCAACAAAAGCTGCTAGAATTAAATCTGTAGTAGGAACTGATCCATTGCTTGAGTTTGGGACAAGAAGAGCACAAGAAATGGATGCAGCTATCTGGGGCACAAGAGCCGCTTATATTGGTGGGTGTAATGGAACGAGTAATGTTCGTGCTGGAAAGATTTTTGGAATTCCATCAAGTGGTACACATGCCCATTCTCTAGTTCAAACCTATCGTAGTGATTATGAAGCTTTTAAAGCCTACGCATCAACTCATAAAGAGTGTGTCTTCTTAGTAGATACCTACGATACTTTGCGCTCAGGAGTGCCAAATGCTATTCGAGTAGCCAATGAATTTGGCGAGAAGATTAATTTCTTAGGTGTTCGCTTAGATAGTGGCGATATGGCCTATATCTCTAAGCGTGTTCGTCAACAATTGGATGCAGCAGGGTATGAAGATGTGAAGATCTATGCATCCAATGATTTAGATGAAAAAACAATTCTAAATTTAAAAATGCAAGGTGCCAAAATTGATGTTTGGGGTGTAGGGACGAAGCTAATTACAGCCTATGATCAACCCGCTTTAGGTGCTGTATATAAACTTGTTTCAATTGAAGATGAGAATGGTCAAATGGTAGATACAATTAAGTTATCTGGCAATGCAGAAAAAGTTTCAACACCAGGTAAAAAACAAGTATGGCGTATTACAGCAAATGCAGATGGAAAATCCGAAGGGGACTATATTACCTTGTGGGATGAGCGACCAGATCAAGCACATGAACTATACATGTTTCATCCAGTTCATACCTATATCAATAAAACTGTTATTGATTTCAATGCTCGAGCTTTATTAAAAGATATATTTATTGAAGGAAAGCTAACGTATGCATTGCCAAACTTAGAAGAAATAAAAAAATATGCTACAACTAATCTAGAGTCTCTGTGGGATGAATATAAACGGAATTTGAATCCAGAGCCCTATCCAGTTGATTTATCAAAACTTTGTTACGATCATAAGATGGCAAATATTGAATTAGCTAGACAACAAGTTAAAGAACAAGAAGCTTATTTTTCTAAATAAACTAAAAAGGAAAGCAACGTATTTTGTTTTCCTTTTTTGATTTATGATATAATCAACTGTATTGATAAGTTAAGGGAGCGATGAAGATGACAGAATTACAAAAAAAAATTGTTTTAGAAATGCATGTTAGTCCGACAATTGATGCTAAATTGGAAATTAGAAGAAGTGTTGACTTTATAAAAAGCTATCTAATCAAGCATCCTTTCTTAAAAACATTAGTGTTAGGTATCAGTGGAGGGCAAGACTCTACTTTAGTTGGAAAACTCTCTCAACAAGCGATTCAAGAGCTACGCACTGAGACAGGGAAGACAGATTATCAATTTATTGCTGTTCGCTTACCTTATGGAGAGCAAGCAGATGAACAAGATGCAATGGATGCAATTGCGTTTATGGAAGCGGACAAAACGTTACGTGTTAATGTGAAACCAGCTGTTGATGCGGGGACAAAAATTTTAGAAGAGATTGGTGTTCCTATTCGTGATTTCGATAAGGGAAATATCAAAGCTCGTGAACGAATGATTGCGCAGTATGCTATTGCTGGGGCTTATCAAGGAGCCGTGGTTGGGACAGACCACTCAGCGGAATCAATTACTGGATTTTACACGAAATATGGTGATGGTGGAACAGACATCAATCCTATTTTTCGTTTAAATAAACGTCAAGGGCGCGAATTGCTTAAAGAATTAAAAGCACCTATACATCTCTATGAAAAAACACCAACAGCTGATTTAGAAGATAATAAGCCGGGGTTGGCAGATGAAGTGGCTTTAGGCGTTACCTATGATGACATCGATGATTATTTAGAAGGTAAGATAGTTTCCGCTGAAATTGCAGCTAAGATAGAGAATTGGTATTTAAAAACACAACATAAACGTCATTTACCGATTACGGTGTTTGATGATTTTTGGAAATAGAGAACTAAAGCAGAGTAGAAGAGGATTGTTATGCAAAAAATAAGTGAGCTATATACTAAATATCGTGAAGTATTAATGTATTTAATTTTTGGTGGATTGACAACACTGATTAATATTGTAGTATTCTATATTTTCAAGGATTTATTGGCAATGGATTATCGTGCTAGCAACGGTATTGCTTGGTTTATTTCGGTATTATTTGCTTTTATTACAAATAAGTATTTTGTTTTTTCGTCTAATGAAACGTCTAAAAATCAATTTATAAAAGAAATGTTGCTGTTTTTTTGGTACCGTCTATTGTCATTAGTCATTGATATGGGAATGATGATTGTAATGGTGTCTGTCTTGAAGATAGACGCATTGATAGCCAAGTTAATTACACAAGTTGTGATTGTTGTAATTAACTATGTCTTTAGTAAATTGTTTATTTTTAAACCTAAAAAAAATTAGTATCTAGACTTATTAAGAAAGAGGCAAAAAAATGGTAAAAGAATTAATCTCAATTGTTGTTCCTTGTTATAATGAGGAAGAATCCATTCCATTATTCTATCAGGCTTTGGAAAAAGAACGGATGAATCTAGTTGATGCGGATATTGAATATATTTTTGTAAATGATGGTTCTAAAGATAAAACATTAACTGTTTTACGTGAGTTGGCCAAATCAGATAATCAACGTGTAAAGTTTATTTCCTTTTCTAGAAATTTTGGTAAGGAAGCCGGACTTTACGCAGGATTGCAGCAAGCAACTGGTGATTATGTAGCAGTTATGGATGTTGATTTACAAGACCCACCTGAAATGTTGCCTGAAATGCTGACAACTATTCGCGAAGAAGATTATGACTGTGTTGGAACTAGACGTGTCAGTCGAGATGGTGAGCCACCGATTCGTTCGTTCTTCGCTCGACAATTTTATCGAATCATTAATAATATTTCTGAGACAGAGATTGTAGATGGTGCTAGAGATTACCGATTAATGACGCGTCAAATGGTTGATGCTATATTATCAATGGGTGAGTACAATCGTTTTTCTAAAGGAATTTTTAGTTGGGTTGGTTTTGATACTAAGTATCTAGAATATAAAAATCAAGAACGTGTAGCAGGTGAAACATCTTGGTCCTTCTGGAGTTTATTTAAATACTCATTGGATGGAATTGTTGCTTTTTCTGAAATGCCGTTAGCATTTGCATCCTTTATAGGTTTCTTTTCATTTGCGATTGCAATGATAGCGATGCTTGTTATTGTAATCCGAACATTGATTTTAAATGATCCAACATCTGGTTGGCCTTCATTAGTTTGTTTTATTCTAGCCATAGGTGGTTTGCAATTATTTTGTTTAGGTATTCTTGGGAAATATCTTGGAAAAACGTATCTGGAAACTAAAAAACGTCCAATCTACATTGTAAAGGAAACTGAAAAAGATAAAAAATGATTAAAAACACTAAAGAAGTCTTAACTATTATTAGCATTTATGTGTATAATAGTGAGAGCTTTAGTGTTTTATTTTTTTATGTAATAGATAAAATAAACGATAATACAAATAATGCTCGTTTATTTAGCAAAGCAGGAGGATTTATGAAACCAAAATTAAAAAAAGTATACTTTAAAAAACCTAAGCCTCAAGAATTAAAGGTTGAAAAAAATTTGATTTCAACTAAAATAGACGCATGTTTATTCATAGTTCTTTTGGTTTTATCAGCATTAGTGAATACGATGATTTTACAATTATTTCAAAATAATTTAGATTGGAGTTTGGTCTGGAAATTTATTTTTGAATGGCATACAGAAATTTTTCTATTGAGTAGCAGTGTCATTTTAGTGATTACTTTATGGCTATATAGTTTAATTGGTAATCGTTATATTGTTGTTGCTTTGACTTTTTTAACGAGCTTAGGCATAGGAATGGCTACTTGGCAAAAAATGTTGAATCGCAGTGAGCCACTGTATCCTTCTGAATTAAATATGGTGAAAGAGCTACCATTTTTAATTAGTATGATTGATGTGAAGTTTATCGTGTTATTTATTGTTGGTGGAACTTTATTAGGGATAGCTGTCTGGTTAGTAACTCACTATCATAGCAAATTCATTACAGCTCCTAACCGTAAAAAAAGTTATTTATTACGTGGAATTCTTTTTGTCCTTACCAGCTTTCTACTAATTTACATTGGCAATTTTAATCAAAGTGGAAACTATTTGAAAAAGGCATACGATCCATATGCTTATTGGATTCCTTATAGTCAGCAGATGAATTATTATAACAATGGCTTTATTGGTGGGTTTTTATATAATTTAAAAGTTGAAGCAATGGAACAGCCAGCAGATTATTCCAAAGCTAAAATAGTAGAATTAACGAAAAAATATCAAATTTTGGCGGATGAAACGAATCAAAATCAAAAAACGGATTTAACGAAAAGTAATATTGTTTATATTATGAATGAAAGTTTTTCTGATCCTTTAGCTTTAAAAGGAATAACTGTTTCAAGTGATCCGATTCCAACTATTCGTCAATTGATTGAGTCAGGATATGGTGGCAAGATTTTATCTCAAGGATATGGCGGGGGAACAGCTAACATTGAATTTGAGGCATTGACGGGATTTTCTATGGAACCTCTTAATCCGCAATTAACAACACCTTATACTCAGTTGATTTCACAAAAACAAAAATTTCCGTCTATTGTTGATTTCTTAAAAAAGAAGAATTACACTACAACAGCTATCCATCCTTATAATACAAGTATGTACAAACGTGAAAATGTCTATGAAACATTAGGGTTTGATCAATTTATTAGTGAAACAACTATGCCTTATACTGAGACAATTGGCAATAACCCTTATATCAGTGATAAAGCAGCCTACCAAACTGTTTTAAAACAATTAGAAGGAACGGATACTCCAGATTTTGTTCATCTTGTTACGATGCAAAATCATATGCCTTATGGAGATAAGTATATAACAACTGACTTTACTGTAACAGGAACAACTAATGATGCAGTGACAGAAAATTACGTTCAAGATATTGCCTATAGTGATGAGGCTTTAGTTGAGTTTATCGCGGAGTTGAAAAAGCTTGATGAAAATACAATAATTGTGTTCTGGGGAGATCATTTACCTAGTGTTTATGGAGATGAAATTGCGGAACAAAATAGTGAAGAAGCAATGCATCAAACTCCGTTGCTGATCTATCAAACAAATGGAGAACAACAAGAACAAGTGGGAACGATTAGCCCAATGTACTTCATGAATGAAATTTTAACTGTAAGTAATCAAGAAAGCTCTCCATACTATGCTTTTTTAGCGGAGTTAAAAAAAGAAGTGCCGGCATTTGAAAAAAATATGTACTACAATAAAGAGACCCAAAAATGGGTTGAAAATCGAAATCAATTGAGCAAATCAGCTCAAAATCTCTTAAAAGAGTTAGATTTAATTCAATACGATGTAACTACTGGGAAAAACTATAGCAAAGATTCTGATTTATTCTCTTAAAAAACGACTTTTTTGGATAAAAATAAGAAACTGCAAGAAATCAACATTTGTAAAAATGGGTTTCTTGCAGTTTTTTCTATTTTAGAACTTAGTCCTAGTCTTATTTTTGTCAGGAGACAACCTCGATACCTAAGACAGTCAAGTGTCCATTTCCAACGAGCTTAATTAATAAATGAGCCATTTGTTCAGGTGGGAAATCACCATCGCTATTTAGCCACCAATGAACCATGCCAATAAAAATCGAGCTCATGTACTCAATAATAAAGTCAATCGGAACTTCAACATCATTTTCAGTAATTTTTAATTGATTGAAAATTTCCGCATATTGTTGATCCAGCAAGTTTTTGATTTTTAATTTTAATGTATTTCCAGAAGGTCCCTCAGTTAAAATAAGATAGAAGTTTTGATTTTTTTTAACAGCCGTAAAAACTTGAGTTAACATTTTTTCAAGTTTTTTTATTTGCACTTGATTGCCATTTTCAAGTAACTTAGGGTCTAAAATTTTAGTGAAGGCATCTAAAGCATAGGAAAAAACTTCATCATATAAATCATTTTTATCTTTAAAATGTGCGTAGAATGTTGCGCGATTAATCATTGCTTCTGAAGCGATATCTTGAATAGTCACAGCTTCATACCCTTTTTCCTCAACTAAAAGAACAAAGGCCTCAAAAATCATTTTTTTTGTTCGTATCACACGTAAGTCTGTTTTCTTGATAGAATGTAGCATTTTTACTCCTTCTTTCTAAAAAACTTAGAAGATAAACAACAAATTTCAGTTTGTGTTGTTTATCACACAGAATGCTGAATGTTGCTGATTGATTTTATAATGCTGTTTATATTAAAATGAATGTTACCATACTACACTATATAGGATATCAAACAGTATGTTGAATATCTAACAATCCGTTAGTTAATAGATGAGTAAAAAGTGAAAAAGTGAACAATATATGAACGTTGAGAATCAATTGAGAATATTAGATGCAAGTGGAGGGGAAAAATCATGACTAAAACAATTCGTGCAGGAATTGATGTAGGATCAACAACGGTTAAACTAGTCGTTATTGATGAAGAGAATCAAGTGCTATTTTCTAAATACGAACGTCATTACTCAGACGTAAAAGAAGCCAGTTATCAAGTTTTAAAAGAGGCTAGTCAGTTACTAGGAGATGAAGCCTTAACGCTGATGATTACCGGATCTGGCGGAATGGGTCTAGCTGAATTGTTAGAGATTGAATTCATTCAAGAAGTAATTGCTTGTACAAGGACGGTAGAAGAGCTGATTCCTGAAACGGATGTAGCGATTGAACTAGGTGGAGAAGATGCTAAAATTACCTTTTTTGATGGAGCCTTAGAACAACGAATGAATGGAAGTTGTGCTGGTGGAACAGGTGCATTTATTGACCAAATGGCAAGCCTATTAAAAACGGATGCGAATGGAGTCAATGAATTAGCTAAAAGTTATGAAACTATTTATCCGATCGCTTCTCGTTGTGGTGTTTTTGCCAAAACAGATGTGCAACCACTGATTAATGAAGGCGCACGTCCTGAAGATATCTCTGCAAGTATTTACCAAGCAGTTGTGAATCAAACTATTGCCGGACTGGCGTCTGGTCGTAAAATTAAAGGAAAAGTGGCTTTTTTAGGTGGTCCATTATTCTTTATGAGTGAATTGCGTCGTCGTTTTATCGAAACGCTTAATTTGAAGCCAGAAGATGTTATTTTTCCAGAAGACCCACAATTATTTGTAGCCAAAGGAGCTGCTTATTTTTCAGAAGGCACTCAAATTAGAACGTTAAATCAATTAGTTCATACAATTGAAACTGCCAATTCTGAAGTTTTACAACCAAGCGATACTTTAAAGGCTTTGTTTAAAGATGAGGCTGAATTAGCTGAATTTAGAGAACGCCACAGTCAAGCCAATGTCGTGGAGAAACCATTAAGTGAACATCATGGAGTGGCTTTTTTAGGAATTGATGCTGGTTCAACAACGACTAAAGTGGCTTTAATTAACGAAGCAGGCGAACTGTTATTTAAATTCTATGGAAATAATGAAGGAAAACCATTAGAGACAACCATGGAAGTCCTAAAAGATTTATATCTGCAGTTGCCAAAAGATGTTTTCATTGGCAAAACCGCCATTACAGGATACGGGGAACACTTAATTAAAAATGCACTAAAAATAGATATTGGTGAAGTTGAAACAGTAGCACATTATAAAGCTGCCAATCGCTTTCAACCAGGAGTGGACTTTATCTTAGATATCGGTGGACAAGATATGAAAGCCATGACGATTAAAAATGGTGTATTATCTTCGATTCAACTAAATGAAGCTTGTTCATCTGGCTGTGGTTCCTTTATCGAAACGTTTGCGAAGTCTTTAAAAGTAGAAGTGGCTGATTTTGCTGAAGCAGCAGTTCATTCTAAAAATCCAGTTGATTTAGGTTCTCGCTGTACGGTATTTATGAACTCAAAAGTGAAACAAGTACAAAAGGAAGGCGCAACTGTTGGGGATATCTCAGCGGGACTTTCTTATTCAGTTATTAAAAATGCTCTCTACAAAGTAATCAAAATTAAACGTCCTGAAGACTTAGGTGAGCGAATTGTTTGCCAAGGAGGAACTTTTTATAACGAAGCCGTATTACGTGCGTTTGAAACCATTAGTGGTCGTGAAGTTATTCGCCCGAATATTGCTGGTTTGATGGGTGCTTATGGTTGTGGAATTTTAGCTTTAGAAGCGTATGAAGAGGGTGACGTTTCAACGATTTTAGCTTTAGATGAGCTTGATAGCTTTACTACTGAAAAAGAATTCACCCATTGTGGTTTATGTGAAAACAATTGTATGATGACAGTAACGATTTTTTCTGATGGTCGCCAGTTTATTACAGGGAACCGTTGTGAGCGTGGTGCGCGCATTAAAGTGAAAAAAGAAGATAAAAAAGTTAATTTGATTGACTATAAATACAAACGGTTATTCCAATACAAACCATTACGTAAAAAAGAAGCAACTCGTGGAATAATTGGAATGCCACGCGTTTTAAACATGTATGAAAACTATCCATTATGGCATACATTCTTTACTGAATTGGGCTTTCGTGTGGAACTTTCGCCTCGTTCAACGAAGAAGCTTTATGAACAAGGAATGGAAACAATTCCGAGCGATACAGTCTGTTATCCAGCAAAATTAACCCATGGACATATTGAAGCTTTAATTGCCAAAGAGATTCCCTTAATATTCTATCCAGCAGTTGTTTTTGAGCAGCAAGAATTTAAACAAGCTGAGAATCATTTTAACTGTCCTATTGTTCAATCTTATCCTGATGTAATTCGGACCAATGTTGATGAAATTCGCGAAGGCAAAGTAGACTATCGTAATCCGTATTTAAACTTAGGCAATCAAGAATCTGTCACTAAGAGTTTATTTGAAACGTTTAAAGACTTTGGGATAACTAAAGAAGAGATTGCGTTGGCTTTGACACATGGGTATGAAGAATTAGAGAACTTTAAGCAAGATATTCGGAACAAAGGGGAAGAAACCTTATTAATGCTGACGATGAAAGGTGAAAAAGGCATTGTGCTAGCAGGTCGTCCGTATCATTTAGATCCAGAGATTAATCATGGTGTAGCGGATGCCATTACGCAAGAAGGATTCCATATTTTGACGGAAGATAGTGTCTCGCATTTAGGCGATGTGGCGAATTTACGAGTAGTCAATCAATGGGTGTATCATGCTCGTTTATATGCTGCGGCTAAAGTAGTTGCCAAAACACCACAATTAGAAATGATTCAATTAAATTCATTTGGCTGTGGTTTGGATGCAGTAACGACGGATCAAGTGGAAGAAATTATGGAACGTGCTGGCAAAATTTATACAGTCTTAAAAATCGATGAAGGATCTAACTTAGGCGCAATTCGGATTCGAGTCCGTTCATTAAAAGCAGCCGTTAAAGAACGCAATAAATTAAGTTTTGAATCCATTCCAGTAACGGATAGCGAAGAAGTTCCAGAAGAACGAATTGCTTTTACTAAGGAAATGAAGAAAAAACATACGCTATTGATGCCCATGATGAGCCCAATTCACCAAAATGGTTTATTCGATGTAGCACTACAAGCCTCTGGTTATAATGTAGCTGTTTTGCCAACCTTAGACAAAGGAGCAGTTGATGAAGGGTTAAAATTCGTCAATAACGATGCCTGTTACCCAGCGATTATTACCATTGGTCAATTAGTTGAAGCCCTACAAAGTGGTGAATATGATTTGGACAATGTCAGTGTGATGATGACCCAAACAGGTGGCGGTTGCCGTGCAACGAACTATATTCCACTATTGCGTAAAGCCTTAAAGGATGCTGGTTTTTCTAACGTTCCAGTAGTCTCTATTTCGATGGGGAATCAAGGTGTAGAAAGCAATCCTGGTTTCACTTATGATCTAAAAATGTTAAAACGGATTTTGGTTGCAGCGCTATACGGGGATTTATTTGAACGTGTCGTGTATCGTACAAGACCTTATGAAGTTGAAAAAGGCAGTGTTGAAGCCTTGCATGGTAAATGGTTGGAGATTGTTAGTAAGAATGTTAAGAATGGCTCGATGCGTGAATTTAACCGTAATATGAAACGAATTGTAAAAGCTTTTGATACGATTCCTTTAACCGATGAAATCAAGCCAAGAGTCGGCGTTGTGGGTGAAATTCTTGTTAAATATTCGCCAACTGCAAATAATGACTTAGTGCGCTTGCTAGAAGCAGAGGGAGCTGAAGTAGTTGTTCCTGATATTATTGGCTTTATGAACTATAGCTTATACAATCAAATCTGGAAATATGAAAATATGGGTGTTCCTTATAAAACAAAATTGTTATCTCAAGTCGGCATTAAATTAATTGAACTTTGTGAGAAACCAATGGATAAAGCACTACGTAATTCAGAGCGTTTCACTGGCATAGATTCCATTTATGATATTGCGGAAGGAGCATCTAAAGTCCTTTCTATCGGAAATCATACAGGTGAAGGCTGGTTCCTAACAGGAGAAATGATTGAGTTATTGAAACATGGTGTGAATAATATTGTCTGTATGCAACCCTTTGGCTGTTTACCAAATCATGTCGTTGGAAAAGGTGCAATTAAAGAACTGCGTCGTCAATACAACAATGCCAATATTGCTGCCATCGATTATGATCCAGGTGTTTCAGTTGTCAATCAATTAAATCGAATTCGTTTAATGCTTTCAACTGCCAACAAAAATATTGAAAAAGATCCAGAGGCGGTTAAGAAAATGGCAGCCAAACAAAGTAAAATCACAAGTTAATTAAACATTAAGGGCTTAAGAAAGCCCTTAAAGCTTTACAATACTGGAGCCGTTACGGATACCGTATGAGACGGAGATTTCTTAAGAAATCCAGTACCATTCAACTACAATATTTCAAGACACTTTCCAGTTTTTGGAAGGTGTCTTTTTTTGATTTGGTAACGACTTACTCATTTTGAGTAGTAGTTCTATATTCCTCTAAGCGTTTAAACGTGTCTATTAATAGAATCAATTTAACTGAACTCACATTCATCAGCAGTAGTGGCAATAAAACATCAATGTTTGCTACGTTATTCTTCAAAGTAGTCTAATTGTTGTGAGACAGCTCTGGAAGAGGTTGTAAGTTGGCTAAGATAGTCAACTTAACCTAGCACATCTGTCACTGTAAGTAATACCAATAATTCTGATACTCTTCTCCTGTAAAATTTAGAAAGTTTGTAGATTTCTATAATATAATGATGTCAAAAAATTAAATGAAATTCGTTTTTTTATTCGGTATTCTGTACTGAAAGTAGAAATCCTTTCAATTTAATATTTACAAAGTGACAATAATTTAGAAAATTAACTTTGGAAAATCGGATCATAAATAGTTATTTTTTATTGATATTTTGAATTAGATGATAAGCAAGATTTAAATGTTTAAGTTTGAGCCTTCTTATGATAAAATAAATAACGATTGTGTGGTTTTAGATATAAATTAGATGAAAAGTTACGTAAGGAGGTAAATTAAAGCAATGACATTAGAAGATGTGATTCGGTCATAAACCAGTATTTTCAGGCACAAATCAACAATGCCGATGATTTATAACGGACAACCAAAGCAGATGCTCAGTACTGGGGAGAGCCTTTAAGTGAGTATGAAGAATTAGATGCTTTAACCTTGGGCAGTGCTACAGAACAGTCAATTGTGAAATAACCTACAAAAGGATAGAAACAATCGTTGTCTGTTTTAAAAGAATTGGAAGAAGAATCGAATACGTTGCTAAAAATATAGAAAAAGCAATTGAAAGTCAAGTAACATTAGATAAAGAATTGGCAGATTATTTATTTTAGAGGTACACAATGGGGAAAGAAATTTTAAGAAAGTTAGAACAAGTAGAAAAGGATTATTGGAAAATTGTATTTAGTTGGAGACTTGTATAAAGGGACGACCAACAAAAATTTCAGAGCTACTTAGAAAATACATTTTAAAGAACAATTGTTACTTATAGAGTTTATAAAGAAAGGCAACAATTGGATAAACGAGAGGTTAAATCCTAAGGTTTGAAATATTTTTAGAGTATCTTCTGTATACATTTCATTGATAATATATCAGCATAGACTTAAGGGTAGCGATTCATGTCTTTTTAAGCAATCCTTACTTTGTGTTCAACGTGACTAATTGTATTACGTGAAACGACTATGGAGGAAAATGATTTATCTTACATTAATGGAAAATATGTAAATAATCTCAAAAAAATTATTAATCTAAGTTATCGGTCTACTATCTATTTTCTTAAATGATAAGGGAGAAAAAATTAAGCTATCTAGCGAAGCAGAAACAATAGGATAGGTTACTAGGTAAGCTGTATTTAAAAGAATTGTTTGAATAAATAGGGTGCTTTTAATGAGAAATTAAGCGAGTAGATTTAAGCAAAAATTAGATTAGAGTATGTTGTTATGAAACTCATAATTTAAATAAGAAAAAGGTTTTTAGAGATAGCCAATGGAGAGTATTGTAATGATAAATATACCTTATAAGGAGAACAACTATGGAAATTAAAGTCAGTAAAGAGCCAATAGAAGACACGATAAAAAATAGATCAACAAGAAATATATATAGAATTAAATTACTAAATAACCTTATAGTTATGGTAGGTACGATTATACTAATAATAGCATTTATTTACCTATCGTATTCTGAAGGAAGTTTTTTTTAATAGATAGGAGAGATTTATTTGTTGAATTTACCAATAGGCATATTTAAAATTTTATGGATCCTACTTTTTGTATTATCTACAATAACATTCGGGAATTTAGCCTTTTATTCTTTATTGTCTATCTACGGTTTGAAAAAGCCTAAAAGGGATTATGAGCTTAAAGAAGATAGTAGAACGTTCTTATTTATTATTCCAGCACATAATGAAGAGGCTGTAATTGAGAATTGCTTACAAAGCATTGAACAACTTGATTATGATTCCAAGAAATATGCATCTGTTGTTCTATCTGATAACTGTGAAGATAGAACAGCTGAGCTATCCAGTAATTATCGGAATACAACTGTGTTTTATAATACCTATAAAGAAGCAGAACCTAAAGGAAAACCACATGTAATTGGTAAATATTTAAATGAAAATACTAATTATTGGCAAGAGTTTGATTACATTGTGTTAATTGATGCCGATAATTTAGTTTCATCCAATTTTTTGAAAGAAATAAATTCTCAATTTATTTCTGCACCAGAATCAATGGTTATTCAGGGATACCTTGACACCAAAAATATTTCCGATTCTATCATTTCACGTGGATATGCAGCTGCATATTTTATTACTAATCGTGCAATTCAATATTCAAAGCATAGACTATCTTGGAATACGGCAATTGGCGGGACTGGATTTGCTATGGCTACTAAGTATATTAAAGAAAAAGGCTGGCAACCTAAAAGTTATACTGAAGATTTTGAGATTCAAGTAGCGTTATCAATTGAAGGCAAGAAAAGTTCATGGAACCATTTTGCAAGAGTATATGATGAAAAGCCTAATAGTATAAATGTAAGTCATGTACAGCGTACTAGGTGGTCTCAAGGTCATTGGTATATTGCTTTTTCAAAAACGTATCAATTAATAAAATCTTTTTTCAAGTCAGAAAATTTAGTTCAGTTATTTAATAAAGTTGAGACCCTTATCTATTCTTATTCTATGTTGAGAGCTATATGGCTATTATTGATAGTTATTTTAATAGGGGTAGACGCAAGGTTTATTGAGAAACTCCCCTCTTTATTTTCTCTATTTTATTTTTGGATCCCGTTTGAACTGTTAAATTATGTTATTTTACCATTAGTATATATCTTTCAAGAAGGAGAAGAATATTTTTTGAAACTTTCTTATTATGGAAAAATAAAAGAATTATTTTTATTGTGGATAAGCTTCTTTTTCACAACATTTATCTATAATTTTGCTCAGATACAGGGGTTCTTTACTTGGTTTTTCCCTCAGAATAATTGGAAAAAAACAGATCATACTAGAAATATAAATTATGATGATTTATCTGAAAAAGTGAAAAAAAGAGGAGTACCTATCAATAAAAAAGATTAGTCATGGGATTGATAGGCATTTTTTATAGTTACAATACGTCTAAAAATGAAGTTCGGTTAAATGATACTAGTCTAAAAAATACCCTACAGATACTTGGAATTGCAATGTATGATGTAGCATTTATCACACTTTGATAATTAATACTACTAAAAAGGACTGAATGTAAATGAAAAAGAAAAGAGTATTGCTGATGTTGAGTACGATATTACTTATAGGTGTTGTAGTGACTAAAGTAAGTGTACATGCCCAAGAGGTTGAGAGTAAAGCGGAAGTTGTGGAAAAAAAGAATGCTTCGTTAACTACTACTGATAATTTGGCAAAAGTCAGCAAAAAGATGGAAGTTAAAAATCTAGGAAATCCAGGTAAAAATAAAGATAGTGAACGCAGGGCTATGACTAAAAATAGCCTTCAATTAACGGGGATTTTGATAAAAAAAGGAGAACAAATTGAGATAACCTTAAGTGAAAATACTACTGGAGTAAATGCGTATATCGGTATCTATTCTAGGTTTAATGAATTGAATAATGGTGAAGATAAATCCTTGGAAAAAACGGAACTTAAACCTGGTGAAAATAGAATAGAGAGTGCCATTGATGGTGTTTTATTTATAGAAAATTTATCGGAAGGCTTTCAATCCGTAAATGTAGAAATTAATGGAGGAAATACGATACCCTATTATATTTATGGAAAAACTACACAAAAAGAATGGCAAACAATGTTAGAACAGTCAGATGCTCCTGTTTTTGCAATTACGACAGAAAGTATAGACATAATAGCTAGTATGAACTATGTAGATTCAGTTAAAAATCAAGATATGAATACAAGAGCAATGTATTGGGACAAAGTTATTTCTTCTTATGATGATATGTTGGGTTTAGCAGACAAAGGATTGGGATACGGAAGAGCACAATCTCATAGCGATAAATTATTATATATATGTTCTGATATAGCCACTGGGAATCCTTTCGCAATCAATGGGCGTATTGAACTGAAGAGTACTTCTAAGGAATTGTTAGAAGGTGATATGAATAAAATGCTGGAAACTTTTTTTCATGAAACAGGTCATATTTATCAGTCACCGCAGTTGCAGTTTACTTCAGGATACAGTATGTTCTCAGAGATTACTAATGAGCTATATAGATTCAATGCGACTGAAAAAGTTGGAGATAAAATTACAGAATGGTCAAAGAATGATAGAGTAGATGCCGTTGCAAATATGAAACTTTATTTAGACAAACCGTATGCACAAAAAGATTTCACTAAATTTGAAGATTCATGGGAAAGTAAAGTAATTTTAATGGGGTTCTTTTGGCAATTAAAATTGGCATTTGGTGATAATTTTTTCCCATTATTGTATCAGGATTTAAGGATGGTTGATTCGCCTAATTACGAACCAGAGGCACTTATCAAGCAATATGTTCTATCCACATCAAAAATTTCAAATAGAAATTTAATTCCATTTTTTGAAAAATGGGGAATTAAAATGGATGATGAGACACGTTCTGAGTTATCAAAATATCCAAAACTAGAAAAAGAAATATGGAATAATATTATTATTGATCCAACATTAGAACAAAAAATTGTAGAAACAGATTTGCCTCGATATAGTGTGCCTTACATTCCAAATGATGAGATGAAACCTGTTGATTACTATTTAGGTAAAACCATTGACTCTAAGTTATTTACATCAGAAAATTATGGTGATAGTAGTATAAAAGCAAAAATAAGTAAAATAGACTATAACCCTAGTATCGAAAGTTCCTCAAAAGTTACGATTGTGATGCAAAATGATAATGGAGTCGAAAATAAAACAGATTTACCTATAAACTATCACTATGGAGATGCTATTTCTTTAATAGGTTACATGGGTAGTGAAGAACGTCTAATTTTGACAATACAAAAAGAAGAACAATTCATTAAACCTTTTATCGATACAAATAGAAATACGGCAATTGAAAGTGGAACAGGGGAATACGCAACAATTACACTGCTGGATAAAAATTTAATTGTTAAAAATTTTATTACTATTAATAAGGAAGATAATTCAGAAGATTTACAAAGAAAAGTAACGCAGTTGAGTTATGAAAATGGAGACATTTTTATTTTAAAATGTGTAACTAATAATAGGCAAAAGTCATACGTTGATAGTCAATTGGATTTAAAACAAGATGAAGCTAAAAAACAAGAAGTATTTAAAATTGAAGATAATCGATTTGTGAATCTAAAAAGTCAGGAATTAATTCCTACAGGAACATTAAAAGAGAAGTCTGTATTAGTTGGTGAAAAAGCCAATTCTATCGATTTTTTTGATACTATTTCGGATGTCTTTGGAAAGGATCAGGTAATGGTTTCATTTGATAATGAGGAGCCGAATTTGCGCTTTCCTGGTGAGTATAACCTTGGAATCACACTGAAAAACAAGCTGTTGTATGAAAATAAATACACAGGTAAATTAACTGTTGCATATGGAAATGCGTTAGAATTTATAGGATATCAAGAGAAAAAAAGAGTTATTTTAAGAGTAGAAAATAATCAATTGAAAGCCTATAGTAACCCAGGTGATAGTTCACAGTTTGAGACAGGGAATGCAACCTATGCAGTTGTTACAATCTATGATAAAGATTTCAAAAAAATAAAAACGGTGTCTGCAAATAATGCAGAGACACCAGATAGATTTGTTTCTGAGCTAACGGGTACAACTGTTTCTGACGGAGAGTATATAAATGTTCGGATGAATCAAGCTAGAAAACTTGCTTCCTACGTGAATAATCAAAGTGATCTTCTTGAAAAAGATTCACAAACAAATGAATGGTTTAGATTTTCAGAGAATACATTTGCACATCTTACACAAGAAGAGCTGATGCCGTCTATTGAATGGGAAGATCTGAATACGTATGTTGGTGAAACATTTGCTATTAATAAGTTCATTAAGAAAATTGAAGATCCAGTTAATGCTAATGAGGTGGAAGTTAAGGTGGAAAATCCACCAAATATTTCTACTTCTGGAGAAAAAGATTTTAAAGTTAGTGCAACAAATTCGATTGGAAACACAAAAGAATATAATTTGAAATTAGCTGTTATGTATGGTAACTCATTATCTCTAAGAGCTTACCTTAAGACGGACGAACGCGCTATAATAAGATTGGACAAGAAAACTAAAAAAATAATTGCCTATTCTAATCCTGCTAGAGATACGGTGCTGTCAAGTGGTGATAAAGAGTATTGGAAGTTTGAATTATACGATCAAAATCATAAGTTAAAATTGGAAACTAGCGCTAAAGCTAATGAAAAGCCATTTGAATTTTCAAAATCAATTACTGGAACGAGCTATGAAAATGGTGATTATATTAGAATGATGTGTATATCGGGTGGAGATTTTATCAGAAACTATATAGATAATAACTTACAAGAAGAAGAAAAAAGTACTACCCAAGTTTATTTCATAAGTGATGATAAACTTGAAATTTCAAAAGATGAACCAATTAATTTAAAATCAGAAAAGACAGAGGCTACTATTGATCAGTATTCAAAGCTATCATCAGATGATTTGATGATCTTGTTTGGGGTAACTTCTGCTAAGGGAGTGAATAAAACTTCAGATTATAAGGAAAGCATGTCTAGTACTCCGGGAAAATATAATGTTAAGATAACAGGAACATCATTTTTTGGGAAAAGTGAAAGCCTTGATTTAGTAGTGAATGTCAAACATGTAGATATTCCCTATACGTATCTAAAAAAAGCTTACTGGAAAGATTATGGGTTAGTTATCGAGGGGATTTCTGGAATTACAGACAAAATTGTTGGAAATAAAAATAATATTTCTAAAGAACTCATAATAAAGGATAGTGAAGGAAAAGAAGAGACTATTATCACGGGTAGTACTACTAATTGGTATAATTTTAATGATTATAATGGATACCAATTTATTTTAAATAGAGAAATAGCCAATGGCTTGTCAGAGGGACAACACCTGCTGTATGTGAAAACATCTTATAGCGATGGTAGTTCGATTAGTGAACCAATCAAAGATAGTCTTCTTACTTTGAGATCATACACTAGTTCATATTTTGAAAAAATAGAAAGTATCCCACCTATGAATTTAGCCGGATCGGCACTGAATTTTGTTAAGGTAAATAATGGAATGGCATTGAACATAAAGAAACTTGACTATGCTGTAAATATTATTTCTAAATACGAAATCAAAAAAGATCAGTTAGCATACGATGGATGGATATATACAGATAAATTCGATTTTAATAATCCTCATACGAAAGAAGTAGTGATTTTAGACTCGAATGGAAAGACTAAAATAACAAAAAAAATCCCAACTTGGGATATCAAAAAAACATTTAATATAGAAAGTAATGATCATTTAAAATATTCAGGCTTTCAATTAATATTAGATACTAGTGGCATAGAACCAACTGATACGATATATGTAGTGATTAAGGATACTGCATCAAAAGAATTATTTAGAACACTTGTAGAGCTTTGATTGGTAAGAAAAGTAAGGCTGCAAGAAATAGAAGTTATTACGATTAGCAATCAGTAGTATAAGAGCAGCTAATTTATAAAAAATATCAATGTACCTGTTGCAAAATAGTTGATTTTTTGGTCTATACCAGTTATAATTGGACTATACCAAATACGAGGTGAAGAAAATGAGTACAAAAGTGTTAAAACATGCAACAATTTATACAGGCGAAGGAAAGATTGAGAACGGATTTGTACGATTTAATCAAGAAATTTTGGCAGTTGGTGAAATGAAAGATTTTAAAGACGAGCCAAATGACGAAATTATTGATGCAACTGGTAAAATTATTGTTCCTGGATTTATTGATGTTCACAGCCATGGTGGTTACGGTTGGGATGCAATGGATGGCAATGCTGACGAAATTGATGCAATGGTTAAAGATATGCAAAAAGAAGGAATTACTTCTTACTTTGCAACAACCATGACACAGTCTCATGAAAATATTTTAAATGCAATGAAAGCTATTAAAGAAGCTGCTAAAAAAAATCCAGTTATTCAAGGGATTCATTTAGAAGGACCATTTATTAATAAAGCTCTTAAAGGAGCACAACCAGAAGAATATATTGAAGTTCCAAATGTTGAATTGTTTAACGAATGGAATGAAGCCAGTGGTGATTTAATTCGCTTGGTGACCTATGCACCAGAGAATAGTGATGCAAGTGCTTTTGAAGAATACTGTGTTGAACATAATATTGTCCCTTCAATTGGTCATAGTAACGCAACACGTGCTCAATTAATGGATTCAAAAGCTTCACACATTACACATTTATATAACGCACAACGTGGTTTGCATCATCGTGAACCAGGTGTGACAGGACATGCCTTTTTAGAAGAAAATATTTACACTGAAATGATTGTTGATGGTTATCACATTCACCCAGATATGGTGAGATTGGCTTATATGGTGAAAGGCCCAGAACGGATCGAATTAATTACAGATTCAATGCGCGCTAAGGGAATGCCAGAAGGCGAAAGTGAATTAGGTGGACAAAAAGTTATTGTTAAAGATAAACAAGCTCGTCTAGAAACTGGAAATTTAGCAGGAAGTGTTTTAGAATATCAAGATGCTTTCCGTAATATGATGGCTTTCACAGGTTGTGGAATTGAAGATGTCGTGAAAATGACTTCTGTCAATCAAGCAAGAGAATTTGGTTTAGCTCAAAAAGGAGCTATTTCAGTTGGAAAAGATGCGGATATGGTTGTCTTTGATCATGAATTAGAACTTCAAGAAACAATTAGTTTTGGATCAATTATTAAAAGATAAGTGTAAATTTAAGAAAAAGGTGGAAAAATAAATGAAAATTATTATCGTAAAAGATTCAGTAGAAGGCGGACAAAAAGCTTTTGAATTTATTCAATCAGGTATGGAAAAAGGCGCTAAAGTATTAGGTTTAGCAACAGGAAGCACACCTGTTACCTTGTATCAAGAAATGGTGAAGAGTGACTTAGATTTTTCAGATATGACCTCAGTTAACTTAGATGAATATGTGGGCTTAAGTGGCGATGATACTCAAAGCTACCGTTATTTCATGAATGAACAATTATTTAATAAAAAACCTTTTAAAGAAACATTTGTACCAAACGGCTTAGCTGATGCAGAAGTTGAATGCCCTCACTACGATGAGATTATTGCAACACACCCTGTTGATATCCAAATTCTTGGAATTGGTGGCAATGCGCATATTGGCTTTAACGAACCTGGTACGCCATTTGATTCAACCACTCATAAAGTAGCCTTAACAGAAGCAACAATCGAAGCAAATAAACGTTTCTTTGATAAAGCGGAAGATGTACCACGCTTTGCATATTCAATGGGAATTCAATCAATTATGGGTGCTAAAGAAATTATTTTAATGGCTTATGGTGAAAATAAAGCAGAAGCAATCAAAGCAACTGTTGAAGGTGAGATTACAGAAGAAGTTCCTTCAAGTATCTTACAAAAACATGATAATGTTGTCTTAATCATTGATGAAGCTGCTGCTAAACTGTTAAAAAAATAGAGGTGGATCAGAAAATGGGAGCAAACACACCTGTTTATATTCAAATCCATAATCAAATTCGGGATGAAATTGAAAAAGGAAAATGGACAGTAGGAGATCGAATTCCTTCTGAACGTGAATTAGCCACTCAATTCTCAGTTAGCCGAATGACTTTGCGTCAGGCTGTGCAAACATTGGTAGACGAAGGGATTCTTGAGCGGAAAATTGGCTCAGGAACCTTTGTCGCTAGTAAAAAGGTACAAGAAAAAATGCTGGGTATTGAAAGTTTTACTGATATTATGCTTTCACAAGATCGTAAACCAACAAGTAAAACGATTTCGTATCATGTGAAGCCAGCGAGTACAAGTGAAGCAGAAAAGCTTCAATTAGACGAAAATCAAATGGTTTTAAGAATGGAACGAATTCGTTATGCTGATGGTATCCCTATTTGTTTTGAAGTTGCAACAATTCCCTACATTTTTATTGATGGTTTAAGTAAATCAGCTGTTACTCGCTCTCTTTATAAGTCTTTGGAGCAAGAAAAAGGCTTTGTGATTGGACGAGCAGAACAAACGGTGTCAGCTATGTTGGCTTCAGAACGAATTTCTGAATACTTAGACATTAAACGTAGTGAAGCGATTTTGCGATTAAAGCAAATTAGTTACTTTGCAGATGGTCAACCATTTGAATATGTGCGAACTCAATACGTTGGCAATCGTTTTGAATTTTATTTAGAGAAAAATAATTAAAAAGAAGGAAAGACTAACTCAATTGATTCATTGAGTTAATCTTTCCTTCTTTTAGTTTGTTATAGGGGCAGATTCTACAGTGGATGTATCAGTTTCGGGAACTTTAGTTGTAGAATCTGAAATTGAAGGTGGTTCTGATGGTACTATTGGATCTGTAATAGTTGAATCTGGTTCACTAGTATCTGCGTTGGCTGGAGCACTCCAGGTAGGTTCTTGTTTAGGTGCTACATAGGGTTCATAAGATGATTCTGGTTCTTGATAATACTCTTTACTATAAGTAGATTGTTGTTCAATTGAAGAGCTACTTGATGGTATAACAATTTCAATTGTTGTAATAGTTTCAGCTGTTAGTCCAAGATGTTCTCTTAATTGGTTGGAAATATCTTGAAGAGAGTCTGGACTAGGTTGCCAAATATAGACATCTTGCCCATAAGAAGGAATGTAATATTTATAACCATCAGGTCCTTCTAACGTTAAATTTTCTATATTTTTTGCAGTACTTGCATAATTTTTAGCTAATTCCCAGAGTTCACTTCCTGTAAAACTAGTTTGAACATTATCACCAACAGCACTAAAAATGTCATTGAAATTAGCTAAACTATTAATACTGAGAGATTTTTGAACGATTTTATTAATCACTTCTTTTTGACGTAATTGTCTACCAAAATCACCAGCAGGATCTTGATAACGCATTCTAGCATATTGTAAGGCTTCCCGACCACTAAGATCATAATTTCCAACTTCAAGTTGAACGCCATCTAAATCAAATGCATATTTGTTATCAACATTAATTCCACCAACTGCATCAACCAATCCAATCATACCTTGCATATTTATTTTTGCATAATAATTAATTGGAATGTTTAAGAAGTTTTCAACAGTCTGAACAGCAAGATTAACTCCACCGTATGCAAAGGCTGCATTTATTTTATCATTGCCATGCTCAGGTATATTTACTAAAGTATCACGAGGAATTGAAATTAATTTAACACTATTTTTTTCAGGATTTACAGTTGCTACTAAAATAGAATCACTACGACCAGAATCTTCTGGACGTTCATCTACACCTAACAGTAATACCGAAAAAGGTTCTTTTTTCTCTAAAGCAACAGGTTTAGGTCTAGGGTGTGCACTAGTTGATTCAATACTATCACCTTGAATACTTTCAACAGCTTTATTAGCAGAAATTGCAAAGTATGCCGCATAGGATATTAATCCAAGAAGACAAACTAATGCAATTCCGATTAGAATGTGTTTTAGTTTTGAAGATTTTCTTTTAGTACTAAGTACTTTCCTGCTAGATGTTGGTATGTTTTGCTTTTTATTTCTTATTTTTTCAGGTTTTTTCTTATTTTTCTGTTTGATATTTGTTTTATCAGATCTCATTAAGTTTCTCCTAAATTTTAATTATTCTCTAAGTGTAGTGGATTTTTTAGTAAATTGCAATTGTATTCTAAGATTTTAATTTGTATAATAGATAAATAGTAGAAAAGTGTTCAATGAAAGTAGGTTCTTTTATGTATAATATGTTTCATATTGTCGTGATGTTAGTTGGAACGATGATTTTATCTTTAATTTTGACTCCATTGGTTAGAAAATTAGCCTTTAAAATTGGAGCAACAGATAAGCCTGATGCAAGACGCGTAAATAAAAAAGAAATGCCAACAATTGGTGGATTAGCTATTTATTTAGCCTTTTTTATTGCCATGTTCTTTTTCTTACCAATTCCTTTCCAACAAACGTTACCTTTGTTTTTAGGAGCGACTGTGATTATTATTACAGGGATTATTGATGATATTAAAGAGCTTAGCCCAAAAATGAAATTAGTTGGAATTATTATTGCCGCTTTGATTATTTATTTTGTGGCAGGTATTCGAATGGATATGCTTACAATTCCGTTCCTAGGGACCTTTAATTTAGGCGTGCTTAGTTTACCAGTAACGTTAATTTGGATTCTAGCAATTACGAATGCGGTAAATTTAATTGATGGTTTAGACGGTCTAGCTACGGGAGTATCTATTATTGCATTATCAACAATGGGCGTTATTGGTTATTTCTTTTTAACGGTTGGTAATATAACCATTCCAATTATGATTTTTGCACTTGTTGCGGCTTTAGTTGGTTTTTTACCTTATAACTTTTATCCGGCTAAAATTTTCTTAGGAGATACAGGTGCTTTATTTTTAGGCTTTATGATCTCAGTAATGTCTTTACAAGGGTTAAAAAATGTAACCTTTATTTCGGTTATTATTCCAGTAGTTATCTTAGGAGTACCTATTACAGATACAATCTATGCAATGTTGCGTCGGAAATTAAATAATCAACCAATTTCTAGTGCAGATAAAATGCATTTACACCATCGCTTAATGGCATTGGGATTGACACATCGTCAAACAGTTCTAGCTATCTATAGTTTAGCGATTATTTTTTCTTTTACAGCGTTGTTGTATAAAGTTTCAACGTTATGGGGTTCAGTTGTATTAACAATTGGTTTACTATTTGGATTAGAGCTTTTTGTTGAGTTGATTGGATTAGTTGGTGAAAATCATCAACCATTGTTGTCTCGTTTTAAAAAGTTTGCAAAGAAAAACAATCAAGAGGAAAACAATGGAAAATAAAAGGATTACTTACTAAGTATTACAAGTATAAATAAAAAATCGTCTGAAATCATGAAATGATTTCAGACGATTTTTATTTTTATTGATTATAGTTGCTTGTATCTAATGATTTATATTTACTGTATCCATTTGTAACAAATTGATAATCTGCTGCATCACTGTCATCAGGGCTATCTAATCCAAGAGATACTCGGAAACGATGACTAATAAAATCAACACTATCTTGATATACTTCTACCATGCTTACTTGAGTTCCAGATTGAGTAATTTCAAAATCAGTCCAATCAAATACATAAGAATTAAACGTATATTTTCCATCTAATCCTGTTTGAGCAATAGATAGCATTTCGTTAAATTTCAAATTAGTTCGCATATTTTTACCAGTGGCATTGATAACGTCAGAATATTTAGTAATAGATCCTACATTCATGGCTTTGTTTACAATAGCTTGAAGAATCAGTTGTTGTCGTTCACCACGTTTAATATCATTATCAATATGACGGGTTCTAGCTAAGGCTAGTGCTTGTTCTCCATTTAACAATTGTTTCCCTTTTTCAAGTGTCACTTCACCATTTCCTAGAGTATTGGTGTCAGTAAAACTGACTGGAACATCAACATCAATTCCACCAAGTGCATCGACAATTTCTAAGAAGGAATCAAAGTTAAATGTTACATAATAATTAATTGGTACATTTAAGAATTTTTCAACGGTTTCAATCGTTGCTTGTTCCTCACCAAATGCGTATGCAGCATTAATTTTATCTTTGCCATTGTATTCTTTAGAGATAATATCCACATAGCTATCGCGAGGGATACTGACCATATTTATTTTATGTTCTTTAGGATTTATGGTTAAATAAATTAAGGCATCTGTTCTAGCACTACCTAGTTGGCGAGCGGAGTCGTCATCAATTCCCATTACTAAGATTGAGATAGTGTCTTCAATTGGATTTACCTTAACACCATCAGCCTTGGAACCAGATATTTTATCTCTGTCTAGTTCATAATAAGAGTTATCAACCGTTTTTTTAGCTTCTGCATAAAGCTTAGCTCCATAAGTAACACCTGCTAGAACTAGAACTAAAATAGGAACTAAAATGGTTAAAATCAATTTGTTATAATTTTTATTTTTCTTTGAAACACCTTGCTTAATCGGCTGTTTGTTTTTTTTCACAGTCATTCTCCTTCTTGAAAATAGAATAAGCTGAATATTCTTAAATATTTTATCATAGATTCCCTTAGTCTAATAGTTATATTATAAAATATAATGATTTCTTAAGATTCCAATTGAATTAGTTTTTCTTGATAGCTTTTATTTCCGAGTTTAAAAGTAACTTGTCCATTTAATAGATTAGTCACTTCTAATTGAAAAAACTCTGTTTGCTTTTCTAATGCATAACAAACAAATGAAACATTCTCCGTGTAAAGGATATCTTTAATTGTATAGGCAGACGTTTCCAGAAAATTTTCTAACCTTCCAGAAGCTGTATAAGCGACCTCAAGATGGATTTCTTGCTGTAACGATCGTTCTACAATTCCGATTTCATGTAATGTTTGGCTAACACTCTTACCATAAGCGCGAATCAAACCACCAGCGCCTAATTTTGTTCCACCAAAGTAACGAGTAACTACAGCGACTACATCTCTTAAATTTTGTTTTTTTAATACTTCTAACATTGGAACACCGGCAGTTCCGCTTGGCTCTCCATCATCAAGAGCACGTTGAATTTGATTTTGATCACCTATTACATAGGCAGCACAGTTATGATTCGCTTTCCAATGTTCTTTTTTGATAGTTTGAATAAATTCTTGTGCCTCAGTCTCAGTGGTAATTCGCTTTAAATGGCAAATAAAACGAGATTTTTTAATTTCAATTTCATAATTGCCATCTTTTGCAATCGTTAAGTAATGATCCAGCATAGTCATTCAATTGATCCCTTTCTTTCAGTTGTTTATTCCTATTTAATAGTATAAAGGAAATTAAGCATAAAATAAAATCTAAACGTGAAAATATTCTTGATTAGATAAAAATTCCAATACAATAGCCGAGGTTTCTTTTTTTACTAATTCTTAATCTTTACTAAAATAAATAATAGGGACGAAGATTAGAAAATATGCTATAATTATTCTTTGTAATAGATGAGATTTAAGTAAGATAGCAAGAAGAAATAAAACTGAGAAAGTTAAATGTAATGAGGTGAAAAGTTGAAAATTGCAGTTATAACCGATAGTACTGCCTATTTAACTCAAGAACAATATCAAAAGAATTCAATTTTTATGTTGCCCCTTTCTGTAATTATTGGCGAAGAGGTATTTCGTGAAGAAATCGATATTACTGCGAACGAGTTTTATGAAAAAGTCAGAGGCATGAAAGCTTTACCTACAAGTTCTCAACCAGCAACAGGTGAGATTGTGACTCTATTAGAACGTTTGGCTAAAGATTATGATGCCGTTATTAGTGTTCATTTATCAAGTAAAATTAGTGGAACTTATCAAAACGTTGCGGCAGCCGCTTCTATGGTAGACGGTATTGAGGTCTATCCTTATGATTCTGGGATCAGTTGTTCCGCGCAAGGTTATTTTGCACTTGAAGCTGCAAGATTAGCAAAACATGGAGCATCACCAGAAGAAATTCTAGCTGACTTCGATGAAATGCAATCAACTTTACGAGCCTATTTTATGGTAGATGATTTAAATCACTTAGTTCGTGGTGGAAGACTTTCTAATGGTGCGGCCATAGTAGGATCTATGTTAAAAATTAAACCCATTCTTCATTTTGAAGACAAAGAAATTGTTGTATTTGAAAAAATTCGTTCTTCTAAAAAAGCGTTGAAGCGTATCGAAGGATTATTAGAAGAAGATGTTAAAAAAGGCTACCCAATCGTAGCGACGATTATCCATGCCAATGCTGAAGAAGAAGCTTTAAAATGGAAAAAACAAATGGAAAAGAAAATGCCGAATACTCGATTTGAACTAAGTTACTTTGGCCCAGTTATTGGAACACATCTTGGCGAAGGTTCATTAGGCTTAGCTTGGATTGAAGATCGTATCAAATCACACCCACTATAAATTAATTAAATAAAATGCACTTATTTGTCGATAAAAAATTTATCGGCTTTTTTTGCGTATATTTTAGCTGAGAGGGAAAATATACTGAGTGAGGTGTAAATATATGCAGAAAAACCAACTATTAGGTCGTGAATTATTAAAAACTGAGTTTGCATTTGAGTGTCACCATGATTATGATAGTAAAATTCAAATAAGAAAAGCTTTTTTTAAAGAAGGAACAAAAACTTATTGCAATCGTTGTGGAGCTTTTAAAAGGGAGTTACGAGTTAAAGCACCTTGTTTATGTGGAGATACTTGTTTTTATTGTTTGAATTGTTTAAATATGGGAAGAATTCGTAAATGTAGCCAATTATATTTTTTACCAGAAGAAAATAACTTTAGTCCATTAGAGGAACCGATTTTAAAGTGGCAAGGGACGTTATCGACCCAACAAGCAATGGCGTCTAGAGAAATTATTGACACAATTAGACAAAAAGAAATACGGTTAATCTGGGCAGTTGCTGGTGCAGGGAAAACAGAGATGATATTTGCTGGAATTGAGTCAGTTTTAAGGACAGGTGGGCGGGTTTGTGTTGCCTCTCCAAGAGTAGATGTTTGTTTAGAGTTGGCCCCACGGTTACAAGCTGCTTTTCCTAAAGTATCCTCTACTTTGCTCTATGGAGATAATGAAGAAGTTTACCGATACACTCAACTAGTCATTGCGACAACACATCAGCTACTACGATTTAAAGAAGCTTTTGATTTACTAATTATTGATGAAATTGATGCATTTCCCTATACAGTAGATTCAACTTTAGCCTTGGCTGCGAAAAAAGCACGAAAAAAAAAGAGTAGTTTAATTTATTTATCAGCAACGCCATCAAAAAAAATGCAACTAGCAATTAAACAGCATCAGCTATTAGCTAGCATTTTGCCAGCGCGCTATCATGGATATCCTCTTCCTCAGCCACAATCTATTTGGTTTGGAATAAGTCCTACAAGTAAGCAATCAAAAAGAAAATTAATTCGTCACATTCAAATTTTATTTCAAAAAGAAAGGCGCATCTTATTGTTTATGCCGACTATTAAAGAGATGCTAGTATTTGAAAAAGAGCTAACTAGTTATTTTACAGAGAAAAAAATAGTTAGTGTATCGTCAGAAGATCCTAAACGAAAAGAAAAAGTTTTAGCTATGCGCCATCAAAAAGTAGATTTATTATTAACAACTACTATTTTAGAGAGAGGTGTTACATTTATTGATATTGATGTTTTAGTCTATGCAGCAGAAAATCGATTGTTTACAACTTCCGCTTTAGTACAAATAGCTGGGAGGGCTGGTCGACATCGGGATTTTCCAAAAGGAGAGGTTTTGTTTTTGCATCATGGGAAAAGTCGAAGCATGAAACTGGCAACCAAACAAATTATGCAGATGAATATACTAGCACGGAAACGAGGACTATTAACACATTGAAACGAACTTGTTTATTATGTAGTAAATATTTAGTTGAAGAAATTAATTTTAGTTCGTTGTTCTCATTAAGTAAAGTTCAACAGGAATGTCTTTGTACAGAGTGTCGATTGAAATTTATTTCTTTAGATAAGTCAGCTTGCTGTACAGGCTGTGGTAGAGTCTGGCTAGAGACGTGGTGTACAGATTGTCAGCGTTGGCACCAATCAAATCCAGATATACCACTAGCACACTCAGCGTTATATGAGTACAATGATTGGATGAAAGAGTGGATGGAGCAATTCAAATTTAAAGGGGATTATCGATTAGCAAACGTTTTCTCCATAGAAATAAAAAAGCAATTTACTGGCAAGCAACTAAAAAACTTACTAATTGTTCCAATTCCAATTAGTTTTGAGAGTTACCAACTTAGAGGATTTAATCAAGTCGAGGCTCTATTAGACTTTGCAGGAATACCTTATCACTCTTTATTAGAAAATCAGAATTTAGAGAAAAAGCAGTCCACTAAAAATCGCCAAGAACGATTGCGTATGGAACAGCCTTTTATTCTGAAAGATAGTCATTCTTTTGATTTAGCCAAGTATGCAGATAAGTCAGTTGTACTGGTAGATGATGTCTATACGACGGGACGAACAATATTGCACGCAAAAAAGCTGATTTTAGAGTTAGGATTAACCTTAGAAAAGAGCTTGTCTATTGCTCGCTAGAAAAATATAATAAAATAAAAGCTGATTTTATTTGTTAATTAAAGCGCTATCGCTTATAATTGAATTAGGGACATCATCATTTGAGTGGTCCTCATGATGTGTCAACATTCTAACTTGGGTTAGATGGATGGAAGGGGAGAACGTTTATGTTTAAATATAATGTCCGTGGCGAAAATATTGAGGTAACAGAGGCAATCCGTGATTACGTTGAGAAAAAAGTTGGAAAATTGGAAAGATACTTTAGTGATGTACCAGATGCAACAGCGCATGTTAACTTAAAAGTTTATTCTGATAAAACAGCTAAAGTGGAAGTAACAGTTCCGCTTCCTTATTTAGTCTTACGTGCAGAAGAAACCTCACCTGATTTATATGCAAGTGTTGATTTAGTTGTAGATAAACTAGAAAGACAAATGCGTAAATACAAAACTAAAATTAATCGCAAATCTCGTGAAAAAGGTTTTGATTTTGTTGTACCAAACCAAGTTGAATTGGATACAGCAACAGGCGAATTAGACATTGTAAGAACAAAACGTGTTTCATTGAAACCAATGGATAGTGAAGAAGCTGCTTTACAAATGGATATGCTAGGACATAATTTCTTTATCTTTGAAGATGCTGAAACAAATGGAATTAGTATTGTTTATCGTCGTAAAGATGGAAAGTATGGTTTGATTGAAACAAACTAAATAATATAAAGAATTAAATAAACAGTGGGCTGGATAAGTTGAAAAATTGCAGATTCAGCCTGCTTTTTTTTTTACTTAATATTTAGTAATAAAATAAATTAAAAGATAGAAGTATTCAAAATGAGTTTAAAAACGACAAAGAAACTACATATATGATAGGATATAAACAGAATACTGATTAGAAAATTTGTCTAAAAAAAAAGATTTATCAATTATAAGAATAGTTTTCAATAAAAAAAGGTTTCATTTGTGTATAACTAATGATAAAATTATAAGGATGGCAGCAATCTGTCTAATAAACGCTAATTTAAACATCTGAAATTGTACAGATTTTAAAAGATAAAGAAATAATTGAAAAAGAGGAGAAAGACTGATGGCTAATTTTTTAAAACAGTTAATAGAGAATGATAAAAAAGAAATTAAAAGCCTTGAAAAGGTAGCTGACAAAATTGATGCATATAGTGATCGAATGGCAGCATTATCTGATGAGGAGCTTCAAGCAAAAACCCCTGAACTAAAGAAACGTTATCAATCAGGCGAAACCCTGGACGATCTTTTACCAGAAGCCTTTGCAGTTGTTCGTGAAGCAGCAAAACGTGTGTTAGGTTTGTACCCATACCGAGTACAATTAATGGGTGGACTTACATTGCACAAAGGAAATATCCCTGAAATGAAAACTGGTGAAGGGAAAACTTTAACAGCAACAATGCCTGTTTATTTAAATGCATTAGCTGGTGAAGGCGTTCACGTTGTTACCGTCAATGAATATTTAGCAAGTCGTGATGCAACTGAAATGGGCGAATTATATTCATTCCTTGGGTTAACTGTAGGATTGAATTTAAATTCAAAAAGTTCAGAAGAAAAACGTGATGCTTATAACGCTGATATTACTTACAGCACAAATAATGAATTAGGTTTTGATTATTTAAGAGACAACATGGTAGTTTACCGTGAACAAATGGTACAACGTCCATTAAACTATGCGATTGTCGATGAAGTCGATTCTATTTTAATCGATGAAGCGAGAACGCCATTAATCATTTCAGGGCAGGCAGAAAAATCAACAGTTCTTTATACACGTGCTGATTTCTTTGTAAAAAGCTTGAAAGCAGAAGATGATTACACAATTGATGTTCAGTCTAAAACAATTGCTTTGACAGAAGAAGGAATGCTTAAAGCTGAGAAAACTTTCAAAGTTGAGAATTTATACGATATTGATAATACTGCATTAATTCACCATATTGACCAAGCTCTACGTGCTAATTATATTATGCTACGTGATATTGATTATGTTGTACAAGAAGGCGAAGTTTTAATTGTTGACCAATTTACTGGTCGTATTATGGATGGCCGTCGTTACTCTGATGGTTTACATCAAGCAATTGAAGCTAAAGAAGGCGTTGAGATTGAGAACGAATCTAAAACAATGGCGAATGTTACATTCCAAAACTTTTTCCGTATGTATAAAAAATTATCTGGAATGACTGGTACAGCTAAAACAGAACAAGAAGAATTCCGTGAAATCTACAATATTCAAGTTGTGGAAATTCCAACAAATAAACCAATTATTCGTGATGATCGTCCAGATTTATTGTATCCAACTCTAACAAGCAAGTTTAATGCTGTTGTAGAAGATATTAAAACACGTAATGCAAATGGACAACCGATTCTAGTTGGTACTGTAGCTGTTGAAACATCTGAATTACTTTCACAACTATTAACAAAAGCGAAGATTCACCATGAAGTACTAAATGCAAAAAATCACTTTAAAGAAGCTGAGATTATTATGAGTGCTGGTCAAAAGGGAGCTGTTACAATTGCAACCAATATGGCTGGTCGTGGTACCGATATTAAATTAGGTGCTGGCGTACTTGAAGTAGGCGGTTTATGCGTTATTGGTACAGAACGTCATGAATCACGTCGTATTGATAATCAATTACGTGGTCGTGCTGGTCGTCAAGGAGATCCTGGTGTAACTCAATTCTACCTTTCATTAGAAGATGAATTGATGAAACGTTTTGGTTCTGAAAGAATCCAAGCAGTCTTAGAACGTCTAAAAGTTCAAGAAGAAGATGCTGTTATTCAAAGTAAAATGATTTCTCGTCAAGTGGAGTCAGCTCAAAAACGTGTTGAAGGAAATAACTATGATACACGTAAGAACGTTCTTGAATATGATGATGTTATGCGTGAACAACGTGAAATCATGTACGGTCAACGTTTAGAAGTGATTATGGCAACAGAATCATTAAAAAAAATTACAATGGCTATGGTTCAACGTACAATTAACCGCATGGTAAGTGTGAATACTCAAGGACCAAAAGAAGAGTGGAACTTACAAGGTATTCATGATTTTGCAACTTCTGCTATTGTTCATGAAGACAGCTTAACGATTAATGATTTAGAAAATAAAACACCTGAAGAGATTGAAGCATTCTTATTAGGTCGCGCTGAAAGTATTTATGCTACTAAGGAAGAAAGTTTTAATGAACAAATGCTTGAATTTGAAAAAGTTGTTATCTTGCGTGTTGTTGATAGCAAGTGGACAGATCATATTGATACAATGGATCAATTACGTCAAGGTATTGGCTTACGTGCGTATGCACAAACAAATCCATTAGTAGAATATCAAGCTGAAGGATTTAAATTGTTTGAAGAAATGATTGCCGCTATTGAATATGATGTAACACGTCTATTAATGAAATCAGAAATCAGACAAAATCTACAAAGAGAACAGGTTGTTAAAGGTTCTCCTGCTCGTTCAGCTGGTGATGGAGATGTGGTGGAAGCCGCTAAAACAAAACCAATTAAAGTTGATGACAAAATTGGTAGAAATGATCCATGTCCATGTGGCAGTGGTAAAAAATACAAAAATTGTCACGGAAAAGATTTATAATAGAGTCTCAAAAAACACGATTTGGTTGATTCTGAATCGTGTTTTTTGGTAAAATTATCTAGTCATGTTTAATAAGTTATGAATAAAACATAAATTTAGAGGAGTGTCATCAAATGGAATTAAGTGAAATTAGAAATAATTTAATAGAAGCAGAAGAAAGAATCGCTGGCTTCAGGAGGTCTCTTTGACTTAGAGGCGATGGAACGAGATATTGCTGAATATGATGAACGAATGGGCGAACCAGGATTTTGGGATGATGGTACAAGAGCCCAAGGTATTATTAATGAAGCCAATGTAATTAAAGAGAAATATAACCAATTTCAAAAATTAGCAACAACTAAAGAAGATTTAGATGTTCTTTTAGAAATGGTGAAAGAAGAGCCAGATCCAGAATTAGAGCTTGAATTAGAAGAAAACTTAAAAGAATTTTTAAATGAGTTAGATCAATATGAACTAGATATGTTACTAAGTGAGCCATATGACAAAAATAATGCCATTATTGAGTTGCATCCCGGAGCCGGCGGCACAGAGTCGCAAGACTGGGGCAGCATGCTGTTACGTATGTATATTCGTTGGGCAGAAAGAAAAGGCTTCAAAGTGGAATATTTAGATTACCAAGATGGTGATGAAGCGGGAATTAAAAGTGTGACCCTATTAATTAAGGGACATAATGCCTATGGTTATTTGAAAGCTGAAAAGGGCGTTCATCGTCTAGTAAGAATATCACCATTTGATTCAGCTGGTCGTCGACATACGTCATTTGTTTCCATCGATGTTATCCCAGAAATGGAAGATAACGTTGATATTCAAATTAACTCAGATGATTTAAGAATTGATACGTATCGTGCAAGTGGTGCGGGTGGTCAACATATCAATAAAACGGATTCGGCAGTTCGGATTACACATATTCCAACTGGTGTTGTTGTAGCTAGTCAAGCACAACGTTCGCAAATGAAAAATAAAGATCAAGCAATGGGGATGCTGAAAGCAAAACTTTATCAATTAGAGCTTGAAGAAAAAGAACGCGAAATGGCTGAGATTCGTGGCGAGCAAAAAGAGATCGGCTGGGGCTCACAAATTCGTTCCTATGTTTTCCATCCTTATTCGATGGTTAAAGATCATCGGACAAATTATGAAACAGGAAATGTTCAAGGTGTTATGGATGGTGACTTAGATCCGTTTATTGATGCTTATTTAAAAAGCCAAATTGTTACAAGTTCGTAAGTAAAATCACTAAGTGTCAAAAAATAGACAAATTTAATTCAATGAATTGCATTTTTATATCGACATTCAGCATTAAAAATATTACATTAATCACAATCAAATCCCAAAAAAACGAGAAAAATCGATATAAAGTGGGTTAATTAAAGGAAATAATGATGAAATAGCTCGAAAAAAGATAGAAACTTTCAATTTTTTTTGAAAGTTTCTTTTTTTGAGACATTTCGTTACATTCTCGTTTAATTTTGAAATAAACTTGTAAAGAAAATAGCACAGACATAAATAGATATAATGCTATAATAGTAAGGCATGAGGGAAAAAATTATGAAAACCTCTGATTAGGTAGAATAAAACACCTGATAAGGATAGCAAAAACTAGAAAAGTAAGGTGATTAAATTATGATAGAAATGCTGAATGTCTATAAAAAATACCCAAACGGGATTACAGCTGCTAATGGGTTAACCGTAAGAATTGAACAAGGTGAATTTGTTTATGTAGTTGGACCAAGTGGTGCAGGTAAATCAACTTTTATTAAAATGATGTATCGTGAAGAAACTGCAACAAAAGGTAGCATAAAAGTTGGTGAATTTGATTTAGTGACAATGAAAGAACGTGATGTTCCATTTTTAAGACGCCATGTCGGAGTTGTTTTCCAAGATTTCAAATTATTACCACGCCTAACAGTATACGAGAATATTGCTTATGCAATGGAAGTTGTTGAAAAAAATCCTAAAACAATTAAAAAACGAGTTTTAGAAGTATTAGATTTAGTAGGTTTAAAACACAAAGTACGTATGTTTCCAAATGAACTTTCAGGAGGGGAACAACAACGGATTGCGATTGCTAGGGCGATTGCGAATATGCCAAGAGTTCTGATTGCTGATGAACCAACTGGTAACTTAGATCCTGATACTTCATGGGAAATCATGAATATTTTAGAAGAAATTAACAATCAAGGAACGACAGTTGTCATGGCTACACATAATAGTCAAATTGTAAATGTTGTTAAACACCGTGTCCTTGCGGTTGAAAATGGACGAATTGTCCGAGATCAATTGGAAGGAGATTATGGATATGAAGCTTAGAACGCTGAAAAGACATTTAGTAGAGAGCTTAAAAAGCCTGAAAAGAAATGGGTGGATGTCTGTTGCAGCGATTAGTGCAGTAACAGTAACGTTATTACTTGTTGGAAGTTTTATTTCAATCTTATTAAATATTAATAAATTAGCAACCGATGTAGAGAATGATGTAAGTGTTCGTGTGTATATCGATTTAGCGGCTACAAAAGAACAAAAGACACAATTGAAAACAGATTTAGAGAAATTAACAAATGTTGATTCAATTGAGTATTCAAGCCGTGAGAGCGAATTAAAAAAAGTTGTAGGTAGTTATGGTTCTGAATTCCAACTATTTGGTGGCGATGATAATCCACTATATGATGTATACATTGTAAATACAAAATCACCAAAAGACACTGAAGATGTTGCTAAAAAAGCTGAGAAGTTAACTTATGTAGCAAAAGTCAATTATGGTGGATCAGATGCGAAAAAACTCTTTAGTTTTGTTTCAACCATTCGCAATGTTGGTTCAATTATCATTATTGCCTTACTTTTAACAGCAGTATTCTTGATTTCTAATACAATCCGAATTACAATTTTATCACGTAGCACGGAAATAGAAATTATGAAGTTAGTTGGTGCAACAAATGGTTTTATCCGTTGGCCTTTCTTAATCGAAGGAGCTTGGATTGGATTGTTCGGAGCAATTATTCCAATCGCTATTTTGAGCTTTGTATACAACTGGGCTTATAACTTTAGTACAGCAGCCTTACGAGGCACTTACTTTGCCTTATTAACACCAAATCCATTCCTAATTCAAATCAGTGCGTTATTATTAGGTATTGGAGTTATTATTGGAGCATTTGGTTCATTAATCTCAATGCGTAGATTCTTAAAAGTATAAATAAAAAAACTATTAAATAAGAATAAATCACTATAAGGGAAATCGGGGGAAATAATTCGTGAATAAGAAATTGTTAACAATGGTAGTAGTTAGTTCGGTAGCTTTAAGTTCTTTAGCATTACCTTTCAGTGCTTCAGCAGCAGTGGATGATGATATTAATAAGGCATCACAAAAAATCAGTGAACTTTCTGGAAAGAAAGATGCTGCTCAAGGTGATATTGCATCAATTACAGATAAAATTGCAACAAATGAAGCAGATGCAACTAAATTAGTCGCTGAGATGGAATCAACTCAAGCATCATTAAAAACATTAACAGCAGAAATTACAACTTTAAATACTAAGATTGCTCAACGTGAAGATAAATTAAAAGATCAAGCACGTACGATTCAAGTAAATGGAGACACTCAAAACTACCTTGACTTTGTTTTGTCAGCAGAATCTTTAAGTGATGTTATTGGTCGCGTGGATGTTGTTAGTCAAATGGTTTCAGCTAATCAAGATTTAGTTAAAGAACAAAAATCTGATAAAGATGCTGTTGCTTCAAAACAAAAAGAAACAGAACAAAAATCTGGAGAACAAACAATTTTAGCTGCTAAATTAGAAGCTTCTAAAGCTGATTTAGATCAACAAAAATTATCGAAAGAAGCAGTCGTAGCATCATTAGCATCAGAACAAGCAAGTGCAGAAAATGAAAAAGCTTCATTCCTTACTAAGAAAGAAGAAGCTGAAAAAGCAGCCGCTGCTATTGCTGCAGCAAACGCTGCGCCAGTTGTTGCTGCACAAACAAGTACTACTGCTCCAGCACAAGCACCAACAAACACGAATAACTCTAATTCAGAGCCAACTGTTCCAGCTCCAACACCAACACCGGCTCCAACACCAGCTCCACCAGCAAATTCAGGTGGTGTCTTAGGTGCAGCATATGGTGTTTCTGGTACACCTTACTTGTATGGTGGAACAACGATTGCAGGATTTGACTGTTCTGGATTTACTCAATATGCATTTTCTGCAGTAGGTATTAGCTTACCTCGTACAGCTAGTGCACAATATTCAGCAACTAGACGTATTTCTCAAGCAGAAGCACAACCTGGAGATTTAGTATTCTTTAATCAAACAGGTTCGATTGACCACGTTGCTATCTATCTTGGTGGAGGACAATTTATTGGTTCTCAATCTTCAACAGGAGTTGCTGTAGCTTCAATTTCACCATACTACTGGGCAAATTACCTAGTTGGTTTTGGACGTGTAGGTTAATTAACACGAATTAATAACTTTAAAATTCCCTTATAGAAACTAGTGATGGTTCCTTATCTTTGCAGATAATGGCTACTATTACTAGTTTTTTCTTTTCAATTATTGGTAGACATGGTTTAATAGAAGAGAATCAATTTGTTATCAGATTGTAATTTGTTATAATAGAAGTAGGTAGAATTCAATAAGAATTTAGCTTGAATAATCCAGAAATTTATTCTGTAAAATAGTTGAAGTTTATTTTAGAAGAAGTAGCAAGAGAAGGAGTGAATACGATTTGGAGTCAATTTTTATGAGTCTGTTGAAAGCTTTCCTTTTATTTTTTGCGCAACCACTATTTTGGGTAGGGGTGATTGCAGCGATTATAACAAGTATGAGACGGATAAAAAAAGAACGGACGATTTTTCGCGTAGCAATATATAAGGAATGGATTGAATTAAGAAATTACCTAACTATAGGAGTATTGGGTGGGATTATCTTATCCATTATTATGGTGCTAGTCGGGGTAACTGTTACAAGTGAATGGATTATTGTTTACCAAGTGGTATCCTTAGTCAGTATCATCCTATTTGGGTATCGTTTTATCCATCCAATCTTTACGATATCATTAACAGGGATTCTTTTATTAGTGGGCTCATTATCTATTTCAAATATTGACTTGGCTCGATTAAATCTACCTGTTAATTCAGCTATTTGGCAACTAGATTTTGTTAATTTCAGCCTGATACAAAATAGTTTAATTGTTATTTTTGTAGCGATTATTTTCTCTATTATTCAATTGAAACCAACTAAATTAATGTTGTCTCCTAATTTTCGGAAAACAAGTCGTGGTAAGTGGATTGCAAGTTATTTAATTCGTCCTTTCTATTTCTTACCATTATTTTTGTTTGTTCCAGGAGAACAATTTACTGCAATTTTTGAGTGGTGGCCAGTATTTTCATTAGGGAACACCTCCTATACGATTGTTGCACTTCCATTATTAATTGGATTTAGATTTAAGATTCAAGGGCAAGTACCTAAAAAAGCAATTAAATCTCTAAAACAAGACTTAATGATTTTGGCAGGAATGAATCTTTTATTAATTATTGTTAGCTATTTTGTTGAATATTTGGCTGAAGCGAGTATCATTGTAGTTGGATTAGGCGGACTGTTAGTGCTATTCCGTCATTATATGCGAGAGCGTAATTGGAAATTTTTATTTGGTCCAGTAGGAGACGGATTGAAAATTATCGGACTTCGTGAAGATACTCCAGCAACAAAAATGAATTTAGAAGTTGGAGAGACAATCATTCTTTGCAATCAACAAGAAGTTAGAAATGAAGAAGAATTTTATAGCGCATTGTTATTAAATAGTGCATATTGTCATTTGAAAATTCGTGGTATTGATGGTGAATATCGTTTAACAGAAACGGCGATTTATGCTGATTCACCTCATGAACTGGGCGTTGTTACAATACCAGAAAAATTAAGTTAATAAAATCAATATCTTAGGGGGAAATCATGAAAAAAGTATTAATTGTTGATGACGAAGAATCAATTTTAACCTTATTAGCTTTTAACTTGGAAAAAGCAGGCTATCAAGTTCAAACAGCAATTGATGGTTTAGCAGGATATGAACTAGCTTTAGCCAATGACTATGCCTTTATTATTTTAGATTTAATGTTACCATCAATGGATGGTATGGAGGTTTGTAAACAATTAAGACAAGAAAAAATTGACACGCCCATTATGATTTTAACAGCTAAAGATGATGAACTAGAAAAAATTATTGGCTTGGAATTAGGGGCTGATGATTATATGACCAAACCTTTTAGTCCTAGAGAAGTTTTAGCAAGAATGAAGGCTATTATGCGTCGAATAAAACCGGAGCAGCAGAAGAAATCAGTAGATAATGAAGAAACGTTAGAAGCTGTTGAAATTGGCGATATTCAAATTTTTCCTGAATTATATGAAGTGAAGGTTCGTGGAGCTTTGATTGAGGTAACACCTAAGGAATTTGAGTTATTATTATATATGATGAAACGTGTCAATCGTATTTTGAGTCGAGAGCAATTATTAAATGCCATTTGGAATTTTGATTATGCTGGAGAAACGCGAATTGTTGATGTCCACATTAGTCATTTGCGTGAAAAAATTGAATTGGATACTAAAAATCCTATGTATATCCGCACAGTTCGTGGTTTTGGTTATAAATTTGAGGTTCCTCGTGTATGAAAAAGTTACAATTTCGGATCGTGATTATTTTCATATTGAATTTTAGTTTGTTGAGTCTATGTATTGGTCTCTTTTCTAACAATTTATTAAAAGAGTACGGAATTGCCAATCAACAACAACATTTGCAAGACAATGCTGAATTAGTTCGTAGTTTATTGAACACTAAGGATTTAAATGCAGATCAGCTAGAAGCGATTGTTTCCCCTTTGAAAGAATTAAAAGGGATGGACAATGAGCGTGTTACTTTGGTTCGCAACAATGGTGAAGTGGTTTATGATTCTGAAGTTGAGGCTGCTACTTTAGACAATCATCGCACTCGATCTGAAATAAAAAATGTGTTAGATGGTAACAAATTAGGAACTACGGAACGAGAGAGTACCTCAACTAATGAAACACTTTATTATGTGGCCGTCCCAGTTCAAAATCAACAAAATCAATTGATTGGTGTTTTAAGATTAGCAATACCGTTGTCTAAAATGGTACAAGTCAATCAGCAACTAATGCTATCTATTGGATTATTTATTTTATTTGCTTTAGTATTGGGAGTACTTTTGACTTTGTTTACAACAAGACGAATTGCCAAACCTATTGAAGAGGTAATGGAAGTAGCCAAAGATTTGTCCAATAATCGCTATCACAATCGTTATCATGGTCAGAGTTATGGTGAAATTTCTGAACTAGGTGAAGTGATGAATCATTTAGCTGAAAGTTTGGAAAGCCAGATGTACGAGATTCAGCAGAACGAAGAAAGAATAGATAGCTTAGTGAATCATTTAGTCATTGGCGTAATGCTGCTTGATGAACAACGCCAGATTCAAATTGTGAATCCAGCAATGGCTGCTATGCTAGATCAAAATAGTGAAACTTTAATTGGAAAATCCTATGTTGAAGTTACCAAAAGCTATGGTTTAACACATATGATTGAAAAAGCTTATCGCAGACGCACTTCACAAAATGATGAAATTTATTTCTATTATCCGGAAGATCGTATTTTAGATGTAAATATTGTTCCGATTACTGGGAAAATCAAAGGTGAACTTAATTTAATTGTATTGCTATATGATATTACGGAAATTAGGAAATTAGAGAAAATTAGAACAGATTTTGTTACAAATGCTTCCCATGAATTACGAACTCCAGTAACAGCCTTGAAAGGTTTTTCTGAGACTCTATTGGATGGAGCAATGGAAGATAAGGAAGTTTTACAGCAATTTTTAGAGATTATGTATACAGAAAGTAGTCGTTTAGATTTATTGGTAAATGATATTTTAGCTTTAGCAAGATTAGAGCAAAAACAAGTACCAATGGAACAGGAAAGAATCGACTTACAATCCGTGATTTTCTCTAGTTTTCAATTAGTCCAGCAAAAGGCTGATGAAAAAGAGATGAACCTAATCTTAATAGAATCTGAGCCAGTGTATTTGTTAGGTGATGAAGGACGTTTAAAACAAATCTTTACTAACTTATTATCTAATGGAATTTCGTACACAGAGTCTGGTGGAGAAATAGTAGTTGAGGTGAAAAAAATGAAAAATGAAACCTCTATTTCCATTAAAGACAATGGGATGGGAATTCCAGAGGCAGAATTAGATCGAATTTTTGAACGATTTTATCGTGTAGATAAAGCTCGTAGTCGGAATTCAGGGGGAACTGGTCTAGGACTTTCAATTGTAAAATATTTAGTGGAGAATCTAAATGGTTCAATTGAAGTGGAGAGTAAGTTAGGTTTAGGTACTACATTTATTATTCGTCTACCTCTAAATTAATGAAAAAGGATTGCAGTTAATCAGCTGCAATCTTTTTTTACGAAATAAAAACCAATCAAGAGAAGATTGACTGGTTTAAAACATAATTAAATTGAATTAAAAGATTCTTCGTTCACAAATAAATAAGGTAAACTTTAGTTTTACAAATCTGGCAGTATTTAAACTTAGTTGAGCTTAATTGATTCTTTTGAAGAGTTTGTTTTTTTCTTTGGATTCGTTTTGACATTTTTAGCATAACTAGGTGCCTTTGCAACAACAGATTCAATTAGATTTTCTGTAAAACTTTTCTGTTTTCCCATGCTCCTGATTCCTCCTTAAAAAGATTAAAGCAATGTTCTATTATGTCTTCTACACTAACATAGAATAAGTAAAAAAACAAAAGATATACAAAGGTTTAATCTAAAAATGAAAATTGAAATAGTTCTCTAAGATTTTTTTCATTAAAAAAAAATAATTGAAATCATTTGTAAATTACCTTTACACAAAATTTACAAAAGGCTGATTTATATTTTACAATGTTAAGGTATGATAAAATAGAATGAAAGTTAGTAGTGAAACAAGGAGGTCAAGAAATGAAGCTAAAAAGAGCTCTCCTCATAGGTGCATTAGCTATTCCATTATTTTTAACTGCATGTGGTGGCGTAGATCGAGGAGAATCAATTACAGTTGTAGGATCTTCTGCTTTGCAGCCGTTAGTTGAGGCGGCAGGGGAAGAATTTTCTGCTCAACATCTTGGGAAATTTATTAATGTTCAAGGTGGTGGGAGTGGTACAGGTTTAAGCCAAGTGGCAGCAGGTGCTGTAGACATTGGAAATTCCGACGTATTCGCTGAAGAAAAAGAAGGAATTGATGCAGCTAAGTTAGTCGATCATCGTGTTGCGGTAGTAGGCATTACACCAATTGTAAATAAAGGCGTTGGCGTGAAGGACATTACAAAACAAGATTTACAAAAGATTTTCACTGGAAAGATAACCAATTGGAAGGAACTAGGTGGTAAAAACTTAAAAATAGTTCTTTTAAATCGAGCATCTGGCAGTGGGACGCGAGCAACTTTTGAAAAATGGGCATTAGATGGAAAAGAAAGTTTGCAAGCGCAAGAACAAGATTCAACTGGAATGGTACGTCAAATTGTTGGAGATACACCAGGAGCAATTAGCTATGTGGCTTTTTCTTATGTAAATGATACCGTTCAAGCTTTAAAAATTGATGGAATCAAACCTGTCGATGAAAATGTAATTAGCAATAAATGGACAATTTGGTCTTATGAACATATGTATACAAAAGGTGAACCAACTGGTTTAACGAAAGCATTTATTGAATTTATCTTATCAGATGACACACAAAAATCCATTGTTGGACAATTAGGTTATATCCCTTCCGCAGATATGCAAGTAGAACGTTCAGTTGAGGGTGCTGTAACTCAATTAAAAACAAAATAAAATCAAAAATATTTACAAAAAAAGAATAAACTTTACAATATACTACAAATATCTTACAAACTTACTGAGTAAAATTAATATTCAAACCTTATGATAAATAGGTAGACAGAGTCATTCAGATGAACTAGTCTAACACCTAACTTGAAAAGGATGGATAGAAATGAAATTGACTAATCTGACGAAAGTTGTATTAACAATTGGTTTAGGTTTTACATTGGTAGCTTGTGGAAGTAATACTAGTGGTAAAGATGCTAGTTCTGATGGATCTAGTGCAAGCACAACATCAAACAAAACAATCACTGCAGTTGGTTCAACAGCGTTACAGCCGCTTGTAGAAGCAGCAGCAGAGGAATATAAAAATGCCAATCCAGCATCTGGCGCAATTACCGTTCAAGGTGGAGGAAGCGGAACTGGATTAAGTCAAGTAGCAACCGGAGCTGTAGATATTGGAAATTCAGATGTATTTGCGGAAGAAAAAGAGGGCGTTGATGCTAAAGCGCTTGTTGACCATAAAGTCGCAGTGGTTGGAATGGGCCCTGTTGTCAACAAAGAAGTTGGGGTTAAAAACATTACAAAACAACAATTGATTGATATCTTTACTGGAAAAATCACAAACTGGAAAGAAGTTGGTGGTGCAGATCAAACAATTGTCGTTCTTAACCGTGCAGCTGGTAGTGGAACACGTGCTTCTTTTGAAAAATGGGGATTAGGTGGAGCTTCAGCGATTCAGTCGCAAGAGCAAGATTCATCTGGTGCTGTTCGTAAGATTGTTTCTGAAACTCCTGGTGCAATTAGCTACTTGGCGTTCTCATATTTTGATGACAGTATTCTGACATTATCTCTAGATAAAGTTGAACCGAAAGAAGAAAATGTAGCGGATAATTCATGGCCAATCTGGTCTTATGAGCATATGTATACAAAAGGAAAACCAACACCAGAAGTGAAGGCTTTCTTAGACTATGTGCTTTCTGAGGAGATTCAAAATGGCGTTGTGAAAAAATTAGGCTATCTTCCAATTAGTTCAATGAAAGTTGAAAGAGATTCTGAAGGTGTTATCAAATAATTTCAGCTAACTAAATTTAGTGGTGATTGAGAAAAGGCGACTGTTTATTTAAACATGTCGCTTTTTCCAATAGAGAACAAGGCAGATAAAATACGTGCAGAATAGAAAATGCTAAAAAGGAGGGTTTCTTTTGGAAGAAATTCAAGAAAGATTGTTGAAGAAGTCAAAGAAATCAAAGCTAGAAACAATTGGGAAAACAATTAGTTTCATTTGTATCGCTTTTATTGTAATTGTAGTAGCTTCCATTTTATATTTTGTTGCTAGTAAAGGTATCGCAACGTTTACAACAAATAAAGTGTCTGTTTGGTCATTTTTAACCGGAACTGTTTGGAATCCTGGTGCAAAAGGAGCGGATGGTCAACCTTTAGTTGGAGCATTGCCAATGATTACAGGTTCTTTTATTGTTACTTTATTGTCAGCATTAGTAGCAACGCCATTTGCGTTAGGTGCAGCTATCTTTATGACTGAAATTTCACCTAAAACAGGAAAACGTGTATTACAACCAGTTATTGAATTATTAGTTGGTATTCCTTCAGTAGTTTACGGTTTTATTGGATTAACAGTAATTGTTCCTTTTGTTAGAAGTTATTTTGGTGGTAGTGGTTTTGGTATTTTAGCAGGAACGTTTGTCCTGTTTGTTATGATTTTGCCGACCGTTACAAGTATGACGGTAGATGCGTTGAATTCTGTACCAACCTACTACCGCGAAGCTTCATTAGCTTTAGGAGCAACAAGATGGCAAACGATTTATAAAGTTGTTTTAAGAGCAGCAGTTCCAGGGATATTAACATCCGTTGTTTTCGGAATGGCTCGAGCATTTGGTGAAGCATTAGCTATTCAGATGGTTGTGGGAAATGCAGCTTTAATGCCAACTAGTTTAGTGTCGCCAGCGTCGACATTGACGAGTATTCTAACGATGGGAATGGGAAATACAGTTATGGGATCATTAGAGAACAATGTTTTATGGTCATTAGCATTGATTCTACTATTAATGTCTCTATTCTTTAATATTGCCATTCGTTTAATTGGAAAGAAAGGGGCAATGAAATAAGATGAACGCAAAAAAAGCCGATAAATTAGCTGTTGGAATACTTTATGTAATTTCTGGCATTATTGTTTTAATTTTATTTAGCCTATTAGCCTTTATTTTATGGCGTGGAATCCCTCATCTTTCTTGGGAATTTTTAACAAGTCCAGCCAAAACATTTACTAAAGGTGGCGGAATTGGGATTCAATTATTCAACTCCTTCTATTTATTAATATTAACAATGATTATCAGTGTTCCTATTTCCTTAGGTGCTGGAATTTATTTATCTGAATACGCAAAGAAAAATTGGATTACCGATGTTGTTAGAACAGCTATTGAAGTACTAAGTTCATTGCCTTCAATCGTCGTTGGTTTATTTGGTTTCCTAATCTTTGTTGTACAAATGGGATTTGGTTTCTCCATTCTTTCTGGAGCCTTAGCCTTAACTTTATTCAACTTACCACTATTAACAAGAACCGTTGAAGATTCTTTACGGGCAATTTCTTCAACACAACGTGAAGCAGGTTTAGCTTTAGGTTTATCACGATGGGAAACAGTAACGAGAATCATTACTCCAGCGGCCTTACCAGGGATTTTAACTGGAATGATTTTAGCAGCGGGGCGGATTTTTGGGGAAGCTGCAGCATTAATCTATACTGCAGGTCAAAGTGCTCCAGCATTAGATTTTACAAACTGGAATCCTTTCTATATCGCAAGTCCATTAAATCCTTTGCGACCAGCAGAAACATTAGCTGTGCATATTTGGAAAGTGAACAGCGAAGGTATCATGCCAGATGCGGCATCAGTTTCAGCAGGTGCATCAGCAGTTTTAATTATTTCTGTTCTCTTATTTAACTTCTTAGCTCGTTTCTTAGGTAAATGGATTCATAAAAAAGTTACTTCTGCATAAAAGAAGGATTAGAATCTAACTAACTAAATGAAGTGCGCGCTAGAATTAACTAGTTTGAACAAATAAGGAGTGAACAAAGTGGTACAAAATGAGAATTTAGAAAGCCATATCTATCGAATGGATCAAGGTCAAAAGATCGCCTTATCAACAGATGATCTTCATGTTTGGTATGGACAGAATGAAGCCATAAAAGGTGTTTCACTAGAATTTGAAAAAAATAAAATTGCTTCACTAATTGGACCAAGTGGTTGTGGAAAATCAACCTATCTACGGTCATTGAATCGTATGAATGATGAAATTTCTGGAACGAATATTACTGGTAAAATTATGTACAAAGACATTGACGTTAATGCAGATAATGTTGATGTATATGAAATGCGCAAAAATATTGGAATGGTTTTTCAACGTCCAAATCCATTTAGTAAATCTATCTATGAAAATATTACGTTTGCCTTGAAACGACATGGCATTAAAGATAAAAATACACTAGATGAGATTGTTGAAACAAGTCTAAAACAAGCAGCTTTATGGGATCAAGCGAAAGATAATTTGCATAAAAGTGCCTTAGCCTTATCTGGTGGACAACAACAACGTTTATGTATTGCACGAGCGATTGCGATGAAACCTGATATTTTGTTATTAGATGAGCCTGCTAGCGCGTTAGATCCAATCTCAACAAGTAAGGTTGAAGATACTCTATTAGCATTAAAAGAACACTATACTATCGTGATTGTGACGCACAATATGCAACAAGCAGCACGGATTAGTGATTATACAGCCTTCTTTTATATGGGAAATGTGGTAGAATATGATGAGACAAGAAAAATCTTTACTCGTCCAAAAATACAATCAACAGAAGATTACGTTTCAGGACACTTTGGTTAGGAGGAAGCAGATTGGATCATAAAGAATATGTAATTGAATCAAATGATGTACATTTATATTATGGTAAAAATGAAGCATTAAAAGGCGTATCATTAAATTTTGAACCAAAAGGAATCACTGCTTTAATCGGTCCAAGTGGTTGTGGGAAATCAACCTATTTAAGAACATTAAATCGAATGAATGATTTAATTCCTGATGTAACCATTACCGGGAATGTCCTTTTAAAAGGTGAAAATATTTATGGACCTAAAATGGATACTGTAAAATTAAGAAAGCAAGTTGGAATGGTTTTTCAACAGCCGAATCCTTTTCCATTTTCAATTTATGACAATGTAACCTATGGATTGAAGATTGCAGGAATGAAAGACAAAACTAAAATGGATGAAATTGTTGAAGAAAGTCTCAAAAAAGCAGCAGTTTGGGATGATGTAAAAGATAAGCTAGGTAAAAGTGCCTTATCTTTATCTGGTGGACAACAACAACGTGTTTGTATCGCACGTGTGCTAGCAATCGAACCTGAAGTAATTTTATTGGATGAACCAACAAGTGCCTTAGATCCAGTTTCTAGTGGTAAAATTGAAAATATGTTGTTAGAATTAAAAGAGTATTATACCATGATAATGGTGACGCATAATATGCAGCAAGCATCACGGATTTCAGACAAGACAGCATTTTTCTTACAAGGAAACCTAATTGAAACAGGTGACACAAATCAACTTTTCTTAAATCCTAAAGAAAAAGAAACAGATGATTATATTTCGGGACGATTTGGTTAAAGAAAAAATAAAATGGGGAATAAGGGAGGAACTATTGAATGAGACGAGTGTTTGAGGAAGAATTAAATGATTTGCATTTACGTTTTTCAGAAATGGGTATGATGGTAAATGAATCGATTTATAAATCAGTTAAAGCTTTTATTAATCATGATAAAGAATTGGCTAAAGAGGTTATTGCCAATGATCAAGCAATTAATGAACTAGAACTTGATTTAGAAAAAAGAAGCTTTGAAATGATTGCGTTACAGCAGCCGGTTACAACTGATTTACGAATTATTGTAACAGTGATGAAAGCTAGTTCTGATTTAGAACGAATGGGCGATCATGCAGTCAGTATTGCAAAATCAACGATTCGAGTTAAAGGGAACAAACGCGTACCAGAAATTGAAGCTGAAATTGCTGAGATGGCAGATAAAGTTAAAATTATGGTAGAAGAAGTTTTAGAAGCTTATGTAAAAAATGATGCAAAACGTGCGAAAAAAATTGCTGCAATTGATTCAGAAGTTGATGTGTATTTCAAACAGATTTACAAAAACTGTATTGAAGAAATGAAAAACAACTCTGAAATTATTGTTGGTGCTTCTGATTATATGTTAGTTGCCGGATACCTAGAAAGAATCGGTGATTATGTAACAAATATTTGTGAATGGATTGTTTATCTATCAACAGGTAAAGTAACTGAGTTAAATAATAATAATAAAAAATAAGTATCAAACACCTCTTATATTGTATAGGAGGTGTTTTTGATTATTAATTTCCCAGGAAATAATCTAGAATTTATCTTAAATTAGAGTAGATTCGAGATGAATTTAATTAAATTAACATGACAGAATTGAAAAAATATGATAGGATAGTAAAAATTTAACCTTGAGAGGAAATGTGAATGAAATGGGAATGCATCAATATATTAAGAGTTTAAGTGATTTAGAAAATATTATTCGTTGTCCAGGGAAGTTTAAATATGAGGATCATTCAGTTGCATCTCATTCCTTTAAAGTAACTCAAATTGCTCAATTTTTAGGAACTGTTGAAGAGCAAGCAGGACGAAAAATTAATTGGCGTTCACTTTATGAAAAAGCATTGAATCACGATTATACAGAGCTATTTATTGGAGATATTAAAACACCAGTAAAATATGCTACACCTGCTTTACGAGAAATGTTAGCAGATGTTGAGGAATCGATGATGGAGAATTTTGTGAAACGAGAAATACCAGAAGAATTTCAAGCAGTTTATATGGAACGTTTAAAAGAAGGCAAAGATAGCAGTTTAGAAGGAGAAATCTTGTCGGTTGCAGATAAAGTTGATTTATTGTATGAATCATTTGGAGAAATTCAAAAAGGCAATCCAGAGAGTGTTTTTACTGAAATCTATGAAGAATCTTTAAAGACAATTCTAGAATTTAAGCATTTAAAAAGTGTTGATTATTTTTTAACAGCAGTGTTACCTGATTTACTTAGTGGAGACTTTACAAATCAAGCTCAATTGCAACGAATTTCGCAAAAAATATTAAGGGAATAAAATGAACAAACGTTCGCAAAAAAAGTTGTTTTATGATAGAATAGATAATGTAAGTTTTTACTAACAAATCAGCTAAGAGTACGTTATAATCAAGCCAAAATTTTAACAGGACTGAGAGTGAATTCTCAGTCCTGTTAGTTTGAAAGAAAAATAAAGATAAAGGAAGTAACTAAATGGTAAATGATAAAATTACTGTCCGTGGAGCTCGGTCTCATAATTTAAAAAACATTGATGTCACAATTCCTCGAGATAAGTTAGTTGTTTTAACTGGTTTATCAGGATCTGGGAAAAGTTCATTAGCATTTGATACATTATACGCAGAAGGTCAACGCCGTTATGTTGAAAGTCTATCTGCTTATGCACGTCAATTTTTAGGCCAGATGGATAAACCTGATGTTGATAGTATTGATGGTTTAAGCCCAGCGATTTCAATTGATCAAAAAACGACTAGTCGTAATCCACGCTCAACAGTTGGAACAGTAACTGAGATTAATGATTATTTACGTCTGCTGTATGCTCGTGTGGGTCATCCAATTTGCCCAAATGATGGTACAGAAATTAGTAGTCAATCTGTTGAACAAATGGTAGACCGTGTTTTAGAATTACCAGGCAAAACAAAACTACAAATTTTAGCACCTGTAGTTGTTGGGAAAAAAGGTCAGCATAAGAAAGTTTTTGATATGATTAAGCGTGAAGGTTATGTTCGTTTACGTGTGGATCAAGAAATGTATGATGTCTCTGATGAAATTGAATTAGATAAAAATAAAAAACACAATATTGAAATCGTAATTGATCGAATTGTGATAAAAGAAGGTATTCGCTCACGTTTGTTTGATTCTTTTGAAGCAGCGCTACGTTTGGCAGAAGGTTATGCAGTTGCTGATATTATTGATGGCGAGGAGATGTTATTTAGTGAACACTATGCCTGTCCTTATTGTGGGTTTACTGTTGGTGAACTAGAACCACGTCTCTTTTCATTTAACGCGCCATTTGGTGCTTGTCCAGATTGTGATGGTTTAGGAATGAAATTAGAAGTTGATTTAGATTTAGTTATTCCTGATCAAAATAAAACATTACGAGAAGGTGCTATTGCACCATGGAATCCAATTAGCTCAAACTACTATCCACAAATGTTAGAGCAAGCATGTAAACAGTTCAAAATTGACATGGATAAACCATTTAAAAAATTAACGGATGCACAAAAAGAGTTAATTTTAAATGGATCTGATGGGAAAAAGTTCCATTTCCATTATGAAAATGATTTTGGCGGTATTCGCGATGTAGATGTTCCTTTTGAGGGAATTATTCAAAATATTTCACGTCGTCATGATGAAACAAATAGTGATTTTACTCGTGATCAAATGCGCACATATATGACAGAATTACCTTGTCAAACATGCCATGGCTTACGTTTAAATCGTCAAGCACTATCAGTTAAAGTTAATAACACAGATATCGGTCAAGTATGTGAGTTTGCCATTGGTGACGCGGTTCAATTTTTTGATAAACTAACTTTGACAGAACAAGAAAGAATGATTGCTGAGCCTATCTTAAGAGAAGTTCATTCTCGACTAAACTTCTTAGAGAATGTTGGATTGGAATATCTTACGTTAAGTCGAACTGCTGGAACTTTATCTGGTGGTGAAGCACAACGAATTCGCTTAGCAACACAAATTGGCTCAAATCTTTCAGGGGTTCTTTATATTTTAGACGAGCCTTCAATTGGGCTACATCAAAGGGATAATGACCGTTTAATTGGATCACTGAAAAAGATGCGTGATTTAGGAAATACTTTAATCGTAGTTGAACATGATGAGGATACAATGCGTGAAGCAGATTATTTAATCGATATTGGTCCAGGGGCTGGTGAAAAAGGTGGCGAAATTATTGCAATTGGAACACCAGAAGAAGTAGCCAACAATCCTAAATCATTAACGGGTGATTATTTATCAGGCAAAAAGTTTATTCCGGTTCCAGAAAAACGGCGTAAAGAAAATTTAGGTAAGGTTCGTATTACAGGCGCTACTGAAAATAATTTGAAAAATCTTTCAGTTGATTTTCCATTGGGACGTTTTGTTGCAGTGACAGGTGTATCTGGATCTGGAAAGAGTACGTTAGTCAATAGCATTCTGAAACGTGCCTTAGCTCGCGAATTAAATCGAAATAAACATAAGCCTGGAAAGTTCAAGAAAATTACAGGCTTTGAAAAATTAGAAAAAGTGATTAATATTGACCAAAGCCCAATTGGACGTACGCCACGTAGTAATCCAGCCACATATACAAGTGTTTTTGACGATATTCGTGATTTATTTGCTCAGACAAATGAAGCGAAGATTCGTGGTTATAAAAAAGGGCGCTTTAGTTTTAATGTTAAAGGTGGACGTTGCGAAGCTTGTCGTGGAGATGGTATTTTAAAAATTGAAATGCATTTCTTGCCAGATGTTTATGTACCATGCGAAGTTTGTCATGGTACACGTTATAATTCTGAAACGCTAGAAGTTCATTATAAAGGAAAAAATATTTCGGAAATTTTGAATATGACGGTTGAAGAAGCAGTTGAGTTCTTTGAGCATATTCCAAAAATTCATCGCAAATTAGTTACAATTGTTGATGTTGGACTAGGTTATGTTACTCTTGGTCAACCAGCAACTACTTTATCTGGTGGGGAAGCCCAACGAATGAAATTAGCTAGTGAATTGCATAAAAAATCAAATGGTGATAACTTCTATATTTTAGATGAACCAACAACTGGTTTGCACACCGATGATATTGCACGTTTGTTAGTTGTTTTAAATCGATTAGTTGAGACGGGAAATACAGTTTTAGTCATTGAGCATAATCTAGATGTCATTAAGACTGCTGATTATTTAATTGATTTAGGACCAGAAGGCGGTTCTGGCGGAGGCAATATTGTCGCTAAGGGAACACCAGAAGAAGTCGCTAAGGTTGCTGAAAGTTATACAGGTCGTTATCTGAAACCTATTTTAGAACGAGACAAAGCTAGAATGGAAGAATTAACTAAATAAATGAAAAAGCATTTATTCATCTCAGAAGATGGATGAATGCTTTTTTTTGTTGAAGGAATTAATGAAAAAGTCATCTAAATAGTTGCTTTCTCAAAAATCATGTTAAAATAAAGAGATTAAAATTAATGTTTCTCTGACTCAAGAATGAATTAAATATCCCTCTTAGGTCTGATGGCAAAAAGAAAAATTACTGGCATAATAGATTATAGAACAAGAAGCAAAACTTCAGTTCATTAAAAATGTTGTCTCAATTATCAAAATAAAATAGATAAAAATTTGAAGGAGGAAATAACCATGAACCAAAAAGAAAGAATTTTAGATTTAGTGAAGCAAGGATTAATTACAGCAGAGGAAGCATTAGTGTTATTAGAAAATACAACTAAACCAGCTTCAGAAAAAACAAAAGTCGATGTAGAGGATGAATATCCAGATGATTGGAAAGAGTCAGTTAATGAAACCATGAATCAAGTGACAGAGAAAGTTACTGAAGCAAGTGCACAAGTAAGTAAATTTGCTAAAAAAACATTAGAATCAGTTAACGAACATCTTGACTGGAAAGAAGTTCAAGTAAAAGTTCCTAAGATAACATCAACAGAATTAACTCACGAGTTTATTTTTTCAGAAGATGAGTCAAAAGTAATTGATTTAAAAGTTGCTAATGGCAAAGTAGTCTTTAAAAATGGTGTGGGCACCGATTTAAAAATTGTAGCTAATGTTAAAATTTATGGCAAACTAAATGAAGATGAAACTAGTTTAGATGCATATTTAAAACGTATCACAATTGAAGAAGAAGAAGGAAAATTAGATTTTATTAGTGAAAACAAACGTATTAATGGCAATTTGGTTGTTTATTTACCACAAAGAGCATATGAAATTCATGTTGGTTAATAGAACGAACTCTTCTAAAAATACTGAGCCTTCGTTCAGACTATGTGATGAACAAAAAATCATTCTAAGGTCCTATGACAATCGATGAAAAACAGCGCATAATAAGTATATCAAGAAGCCAAGTACTTCTTTTTTTAATCGCTAGAATGCATATAATGAAAATAGATAGATTAGGACCTAGAGGAGGAACTTATCATGAAAGAAAGAGAACGTATACTAGAATTAGTAAAACAAGGGATTATATCAACTGAAGAAGCATTAGTTTTATTGGAAAATACTGCTCATAAAAAAGGAAAAGAAGCTGTTAAGAAAGATCAAGAAAATGTTCAAAAAACAGTGATTACCAAAGAGCCAACACCTTCCAAGGAAACAACAATTAATCTAGAAAAATCTCCTGAACCAATTTTGTCTGATATTGATGAAGTTGTTGAAGAAGGAGAAGCTAGAGTTGAGCAAGAACAAAATGAAGACCGAGCTCGTTTAGAAACAATTCTTGAAGAATTAGCGAATGAAGCTTCAGGTTATTCAGTAAAATTAGATGAAACTAATAAGACAATTGAAGAATTACAAACCCAAATCAAATTAAAAAAAGAAGCCTTAATGGTTTTTGAAACAAAAGAAGAGTTAGATGAACTTACTTCTGAAGATGAGGCACAAGTAATAACAATTGCAGACGAACTTGTAGCATTAACTGATGAACTTAATATTTTAAACGATACAAAAGAAAATCTTGAAACGCAATTAAAAGATGTGAAAAAACAACAATGGGGTACTCATAAAAAGAATATCTCTGAAAAATTTGAAATTCCAGATGATTGGAAAGACTCAGCAACAGAAACAATGACTTCGGTTGGAGACAAAGTGACTGAGGCTGGAACTCAATTTGGCAAATTCATGAAAGAAACGTTTAATTCAGTCGTTGAAAATGTTGATTGGAAAGATATCAATATTCGTGTACCAGGATTAGCAACTACGAAGTTTGAACATGAGTTTGACTATCCAACAAGTGAAGCAACAATTCTTGATATAAAAGTTGCTAACGGGGATGTTGTCTTTAAAAATTGGGATAGTAATGATATTAAAATTACTGCAAAGATTAAAATTTATGGTAAATTAGATGTAGAAAATCCATTTGAAGCCTTTTTAGAACGTAGCACAATTGAGGTTGATGATGAGCATCTATTATTCCATGTACCAAATAAACGAATTCGTTGTGATTTAACCTTCTTCTTGCCAGAACGAACTTACGATCATACAGCAGTAAAATTGTTGAATGGAAACTTAAGATTTGAAGAGTTTGATGGAAAAGATATTTATGCAAAATCAACTAATGGCAATATTGTTTTTGACCATTTAACTGCAACAATGTTGGAAACAGAAGGTGTAAATGGCAATGTATCGATTTTAGAAAGTCAAATTCGTGATTTATTAGTTTCAAGTATCAATGGCGGCATTACTGCTCGTGGTGATATTAAGAGTGGAAGCTTGTCAACAGTAAATGGAACAGTTCGAGCAACCTTAACGGGTAATGATATTCAAAGACTAGAAGCTAGTTCTGTTAATGGAACTGTAAAAGTGGCTTTTCCTGCAACTGTTAGTATTGAAGGTACCGCTAAAAGTAATCTAGGTTCAATTCAAAGCCGAATTCAAGGTGTTGAGATTATTAAAGAGAAGAAAGATCGTACAAATCAATATTTAGAATTTAGACGTATTCTAGATAGCGCTCCAATGGTAGCTAAATTAAGTACAACTACGGGCAGTATCTTAATGAAAGATACTGAATAACAATTAATTTTGGAAATCATCAATAAGAAAAAATGTTTAGTGATGATTGTCCATCAGTTGATAAGATGAAAGTCTAGAAAAACTTTCTGATACTAATATTAAAGAGGTGAAAGAGAATGAATAAATTAGAAAAATCAAGATCGAATCGTGTTGTAAGTGGGGTTTTAGGTGGTTTAGGCGAATATTTTAATATTGACCCAACTATTCTAAGAATCATTTATGTGGTATTAATTGTGTGTGGCTTTGGTTCACCAGTAATTCTTTATATCGTACTGGCATTCATTATGCCAGAGCCTACTAGAGGTAAAGATGCTCAACGTGGTGGTTTTAGAAATGGTTCTTATTATACTAATGATAATGAGCACTATGGTACGCCAAAAAAAGCGGAAAAACGTAAAGAGGCAGAAAAGTTTGAAGATGACGACTGGAGTGATTTCTAGTGAAATTTTGGCAAGGTATTTTGATTAATGCTTTGTTATTCTTAGCATTATCTGGTTTGTTTCAAAGTACATTTTATGTTGGAAGTGTTTGGATTGCTTTAGCAGCAAGTCTTGTTTTAGCCATTTTAAATATGGCGATTAAACCAATTTTAGTAATCTTAGCGTTACCGATTACAGTGCTTACATTGGGACTTTTCAGTATCATTATTAATGCTGGAATGTTAAATTTAACCTCTTTTATTATTGGAAGTAGCTTTCATTTTTCTAGCTTTATGACAAGTATCTGGATAGCTATTTTGCTATCACTTGTGAATACAGTTATTGGAAATTCAACTAGGGACAATGATTAATAGAACAATTTTACACAGGCAGCTGCCTGTGTTTTTTTTTAGATAAAAATAAATGAATTGAAAAGAACCCTCTCAAAAAAAAATAATTTATTAAGGATTTATTTACTTATTTTTTGAAGTATGAATTCTTCTTTAAAGAGGGGGGATAAAATGGTAGAATAGTAGATAAGGATAAAAGTAAATTAACTAGAGGAGCGCTGTAAATCAATGACTAGTAGTGTAACTGTAAGAGAATTAGTGGATATTCTTCGTTTAGATGTAAATAATGGGGAAGAACATTTAGATAGAAAAATTGTCACCAGTGACGTTTCTCGTCCGGGACTAGAATTAACAGGTTATTTTAATTATTATCCACAAGAGCGGGTTCAATTATTTGGACGCACTGAAATATCGTTCTCACAAAGAATGACGAGTGAAGAAAGATTAATTGTGATGCGTCGTATGTGTCAACCTGATACACCGGCTTTTATTTTGTCGCGGGGGTTAACACCGCCGGAAGAATTAGTTCGAGCAACAACAGAGGCGAAGATTCCTTTATTAATGTCACGCTTAACAACAACTCGTTTGTCTAGTAATGTGACGAATTATTTAGAAGGGAAATTGGCTGAGCGTATTTCAATGCATGGTGTTTTAATTGATGTGTATGGATTAGGTGTCTTAATTATGGGAGACAGTGGTGTTGGGAAAAGCGAAACTGCCCTTGAACTGATTCAGCGTGGTCATCGCTTAGTTGCCGATGATCGTGTGGAGATTCATCAACAAGATGAGCAAACGGTTGTTGGCGAATCACCAGATATTTTGCGTCATTTAATTGAAATTCGCGGAATTGGCATTATCGATGTGATGAATTTATTTGGTGCTGGTGCAGTTCGCAGTAGTAAAACGATTCAGTTAATTGTTAACTTGGAAACGTGGAGTAAGGAAAAGAAATTTGATCGTTTAGGTAGTGGCGATGAATCAACACGTATTTTTGATGTTGATGTACCAAAAATTTCAATTCCAGTTAAAACAGGACGTAACTTAGCGATTATTATTGAAGTGGCTGCGATGAATTTCAGAGCGAAAAGCATGGGATATGATGCAACTGCTACTTTTGAGAAAAACTTAGAAATTTTAATTGAAAAAAATTCAAAAGAAATTTAATTAACTGAGAAAAGAGGCTGGAATAAGATGTTACAATTAGGTGCAATTGATCCAATTGCTTTTTCACTTGGAGGGCTTTCTGTCCGTTGGTATGGTGTAATTATTGCATCAGCTGTATTATTGGCTATCTTTTTAGGTACAAATGAATCTGAAAAACGTGGTATTAAAAGTGATGATATTATTGATATGATGTTATGGGCATTGCCAATTTCGATTATTGGAGCTCGCTTGTATTATGTCGCTTTTGAGCTACCTTATTATTTGAAAAATCCGGCTGAAATTATAGCGATTTGGAATGGTGGAATTGCGATTTATGGTGGATTGATTGCTGGCGGTTTAACTGTATATTGGTTTACGAGAAAACGTGGCTTAAATTTCTGGTTAGTGTTAGATATTGCAGCACCGAGTGTCATTATTGCGCAAGCAATTGGTCGCTGGGGAAATTTTGTGAACCAAGAAGCACATGGTGAAGCCACAACTAAAGCTTTCTTAGAAGGGTTACATTTACCAGCATTTATTATTAACAATATGCAAATTGACGGTATTTATTATCAACCAACATTCTTTTATGAGTCAATGTGGAATGTCCTTGGATTTATTTTATTATTGATTTTAAGAAGACGTAAAGGGCTATTGAAACGTGGTGAAGTCGCGTTTAGTTATGTGTTATGGTATTCATTTGGTCGTTTCTTTATAGAAGGAATGCGAACAGATAGCTTACTAATTGGCAATACTATCCGAGTATCACAAATATTATCAATTGTTTTATTTGTTGGGGCTCTGGTATTGTGGATTTATCGACGCAAAAAATATCCTGAAAACCCATATTATTTAGATGGTGCAGAGTTTAGTAAAGTAGCATAGAAAAATCAAACTATTTACAAAGAAGGTAGGAAGATTAATTGGCAATTCAAACAGTTTTATTTGATTTTGATGGAACATTAGCTAATACAAATGCGCTAATTAGTCATTCACACTTACATGTATTAGAAGAGTATTATCCAGGAGTATATGATTTGGATCGTGTTCGAGCTTTTAATGGACCTTCTTTGGATATGGTCTATAGTGGTTTAAATCCAGATGAAAAAGATAGCATGATTGCAAAATATCGTGCTTTTAATGAAGCACATCATGATGAGATGGTGCATTTATTTACCGGTGTTAAAGAAAGCTTAGCTGAATTAAAAGCGAATGGAATTTGTTTAGCTGTGGTTTCAACTAAGTACAACGAAATTTTGATTCAAGGCTTGACAATCTTAGATATTAAAGACTACTTTGATGTGATTGTTGGTGGGTTAGATTATACACATGCCAAACCTGATCCAGAGCCGATTTTTGTAGCATTAGCAAAATTAAATCGTGAAAAAGAAACGGCTATTATGGTAGGGGATAATTCTCATGATATAGAATCAGCTAAAAATGCCGGTATTCCAAGTGTTTTTGTGGCTTGGTCAGAAAAAACGTTGGAAGAAATAGCACCGTATCAACCAGATTTTATTGTCAACTCTATGGCAGATTTAACGAAGCTGGTGCTAGAATCGAATATGAAATAGAGGAGAGTAATACATGTTAAAGAAAATTGCTGTTTTAGGAGCTGGTTCTTGGGGAACAGCGCTATCAATGGTCCTAAATGAAAATGGCCATGAAGTACATTTATGGGGAAATAATGTTGAACAAATGAAAGAGATTAATCAAGAACATAGTAATGCTCATTATCTGCCAGATATTCGTTTGAATGAAAAAATCAAAGGATACACAGATTTAAAAGCCGCTGTTCAAGGTGTTGATGTTATTTTGTTTGTAGTACCAACGAAAGCGACAAGAACTGTTGCGAAAGAATTAGCAGCAGTATTAGATAGTCCTGTTGTGATTGCACATGCAAGTAAGGGATTAGAGCAAGAAAGTCATAAACGAATTTCAGAAGTATTAGAAGAAGAAATACCTGCCGAAAAACGACAAGCAGTAGTTGTTTTATCTGGTCCAAGTCATGCTGAAGAAGTTGCAGTTAAAGATATTACAACGATTACTTCAGCATCAACAAATGAAGCAGCAGCAAAGTTAGTTCAGCAATTATTTATGAATCAGTATTTCCGTGTTTATACGAATGAAGATATTATTGGCGTTGAGCTAGGGGCAGCATTGAAAAATATTATTGCCCTAGGAGCTGGTGCATTGCACGGACTAGGCTATGGGGATAATGCTAAGGCAGCATTAATGACTCGAGGTTTGGCAGAAATAAGTCGCCTAGGTGTTGCTTTTGGTGCAGAACCGTTAACTTTTATTGGTTTAAGTGGTGTTGGTGACTTAATTGTTACTTGTACAAGTATTCACTCTCGAAATTGGCGTGCAGGAAATCTGCTAGGTAAAGGACATAATCTTGATGAAGTTTTAGAAAATATGGGAATGATTGTTGAGGGAGTTTCAACGACGAAAGCAGCTTATGAATTAGCTGAACAAAAAGGAATTGAAATGCCAATTACTGAAGCTATCTATGATGTATTGTATAATAAAGCAGATGTCAAAATGGTTGTTTCTAATTTGATGACTCGTGATGGAAAATCTGAAGATTAATAAGGTTATAATAAAAAAAGTCCGAATTAATGGAGGAAATAAAAAAATGAAAAAAGTTAAAAAAGCAGTTATTCCTGCAGCAGGATTAGGAACACGTTTTTTACCAGCTACGAAAGCAATGGCGAAAGAAATGTTACCAATCGTTGATAAACCAACGATTCAATTTATTGTTGAAGAAGCAATTAATTCTGGAATTGAAGATATCTTGATTGTTACTGGTAAAAGTAAACGTCCAATCGAAGATCATTTTGATTCTAATCCAGAATTAGAAGCAAATTTAAAAGAAAAAGATAAATTAGCTTTATTGGAATTAGTTGAAGAAACAACGGGTTTAAATCTTTATTTTGTCCGTCAATCACATCCTAAAGGTTTAGGAGATGCTGTTTTACAAGCAAAAGCTTTTGTTGGAAATGAACCTTTTGTTGTTATGTTAGGCGATGATATTATGGAAGATAAAGTTCCATTGACTAAACAATTAATGGATTGCTATGAAACAACGCATGCAGCAAATATCGCTGTTATGAAAGTACCACATGAGGAAACATATAAATATGGAATTATTGATCCAGAGGGTGAAGTGGGTAAAGGTCTTTACAATGTGAAAAGCTTTGTAGAAAAACCTAGTCCAGAAGATGCTCCAAGTGATTTAGCTATTATTGGTCGTTATTTACTAACTCCTGAGATTTTTGATATTTTAGAAAATCAAGTTCCAGGAGCTGGTAATGAGATTCAGTTAACAGATGCTATTGATACATTGAATAAGACACAACGTGTATTTGCGCATGAATTTACTGGAACTCGTTATGATGTTGGTGATAAATTTGGTTTCTTGAAAACGAGTATTCAGTATGGATTAAAGCATGTTGAAATTAAAGATAATTTGAGACAATATATTTTGGAGTTAGGTGCAGAGCTGGCCTTAGAAGATGAGAAAAAAGCAAATAAAAAAGCCAGTTCTAAAGAATCTGGAAAATAGATTTATTAAGTGTAAGAAGATTGACGTTTTCGTTAATCTTCTTTTTTTAAAGTTCATTTTAACGCTTAAATAAATAATCTTATTTAAGCATTACTAAGTTAAATTGACATTGATGAAGCCATGTATTTGTTGTTATTAATTTTCTCTATAAATAAGCTATCGTACTAGTATTGTCTATGTTATACTTAGGAACAAGATTGAAAAAGAGGAGGGGGATTTATGTCTAGTTTGGAGAAAAATACTGCACAGATAATTAACTTTATACCATCAAGTGATTATTATTTCAATTTAGGAATTGGTGCTTTTCAAAAAAATGATATGAAACGAGCTAAAAAATACTTAGCCCGAGCAGTGACCCTTTGCAAAAATGAAGAAGAAAAAATATTTGCTCTTTGTCAATTAGCGATTTGTCATCAACATATTGGTGAATTTAATGAATCTATCGAAATTTTAACTAATTTAATTGAAGAAAGTGGCGATATTTTTAGTGAAGCCTATTATTTTCAAGCGAATAACTATGCATTTTTAGAAGAATTACCAAAGGCTTTAGATTTAGTCGAAACATACTTAAAGATAGATCCAACAGGTGATTTTATTGAGGAAGCAATGGAACTAAGAAATACGTTGAAAATTGAGATTAAAGATTTTTAAAAAGTAATTGATTTTACGCTTATTTTTAGTAAGCATAAAAATAGACTATTTAGCTAATAAGAGGTAAAGTAAACACATAACTAATGAATGAAATGAGGCATAAAATATGGAAGTCGTTGAAAAAATATATGATGTTATAATTGTTGGGTCAGGACCTGCGGGTATGACTGCTGCATTGTATGCATCTCGTTCAAACTTATCAACTTTAATGCTAGAACGTGGTGTTCCAGGTGGACAAATGATTAATACTGCTGAAATTGAAAACTATCCCGGTTTTTTAAGTATCTTAGGACCAGAGTTATCCGATAAAATGTTTGAAGGTTCTAAGCAATTTGGTGCTGAGTATGCATATGGTGATGTAAAAGAAGTTATAGATGGTGTCGAATATAAAACAATTATTGCTGGTAAAAAAGAGTACCGAACACGTGCTATCATTATCGCTTCTGGAGCGGAGCATCGTAAACTAGGTGTTGAGGGTGAAACAGAGTACAATGGTCGTGGCGTTTCTTACTGTGCAGTATGTGATGGCGCATTTTTCCGAAATAAAGATTTAATTGTTGTTGGTGGTGGCGATTCAGCTGTTGAGGAAGGTGTTTATTTAACTCAATTTGCTAACAAAGTAACAATTGTTCATCGTCGTGATGAATTAAGAGCGCAAAAGATTTTACAAGATCGTGCCTTTAAAAATGATAAGGTTGAGTTTATCTGGAATGCAACGGTTGAAGAAATTCATGGAGATGATATGAAGGTTACTGGAGCTGTTTTAACAGATACAAAAGATGGTTCTAAACGTGAAGTTTCTGCTGATGGTGCTTTCATCTATGTCGGGATTTTACCTCAAACAAAAGCTTTTCGTAATCTAGGAATTACAGATGATGAAGGTTGGATTATTACGAATGAGGAGATGGAAACTAGCTTACCAGGGATTTTTGCAATTGGAGATGTTCGTCAAAAGACTTTGCGTCAAGTAACAACTGCAGTTGGTGATGGTGGTCAAGCTGGTCAAGCTGTCTTTAAATATATTGAAGAATTAATGGAAACATTAGAAAAATAACGATTGGGTCTTTATCTTGAACTTAAGATAAAGGCCTTTTGTGTGAATACATTTCTAAGTCTATCCGAAAATCTACTAATTCTTAATGAAAGCTCTTTATAAAATATGGTATAATCAACAAGTAATTAAGTAGAATAATGAACTATCAATCAAAACTAAAATAAAATTGATAAAGGATGAGTAGAAATGACTTGGAAAGCAACCTATGAAGCTTGGCAAAACTATACAAATTTAGATGAGACATTAAAAGCGGAGTTAGCAACATTGGCAAAAGATGAAAAGACGTTAGAAGATGCTTTTTATGCCCCACTTGAATTTGGTACGGCTGGTATGCGTGGTGTGTTAGGTGTTGGAATTAATCGTATGAATCTTTATACTGTTCGTCAAGCAACAGAAGGATTAGCTCGTTTTATGGATAGTTTAGGTGAAGAAACGAAAAAACGAGGTGTTGCAATTGCATTTGATTCAAGACACCAATCTCCTGAATTTGCAATGGAAGCAGCGAGAACTTTAGGTGCTCATGGAATTCCAGCTTTTGTTTTTGAAAGCTTGCGTCCTACACCAGAATTATCATTTGCGGTTCGTTATCAAAAAGCATATGCTGGAATTATGATTACGGCTAGTCATAATCCTGCTGAATACAATGGGTATAAAGTTTATGGTGAAGATGGTGGGCAAATGCCACCTAAAGAAGCGGATGCTTTAACAGAATATGTACGTGGTATTGAAAATAGTTTGGCAATTGAAGTTTTATCTGAAGAAGAATTAAAAGCTTCAAGCTTGTTGACTATTTTAGGTGAAGATGTTGATGCACCTTATCTTGAGTTAGTGAAAACAGTGACAGTTAATTCTGAATTAGTTAAAGAAATGAGCAAAGAAATGAAATTGGTATTTACACCACTTCATGGAACTGGTCAAATGTTAGGTGAACGAGCGTTGAAAAATGCTGGATTTGAAGGAATTAGTATTGTTCCTGAACAGGCTATTCCAGATCCTAACTTTCCAACAATTAAGTCACCAAATCCAGAAGAACATAGTGCTTTTGAATATGCCATTCGCTTAGGTGAAAAAGAAAATGCTGATGTTTTAGTAGCGACAGATCCTGATGCTGATCGTTTAGGTATTGCGGTTAAGGTACCAGGAGGACATTATGAAGTTCTTTCAGGAAATCAAATTGCTTCGTTAATGTTGCATTATTTATTGACTGCGAAAAAAGAAGCAGGAACGTTACCTAGCAATGGTGCTGTTTTGAAATCGATTGTTTCAAGCGAATTGGCAACAGCAATTGCTGAGAGCTTTAATGTTGAAATGATAAATGTTTTAACAGGTTTCAAATTTATTGCTGAAAAAATTAAACAATATGAAACAGATCATAGTCATACGTTCTTATTTGGTTTTGAAGAAAGCTATGGATACTTGGTAAAACCATTTGTTCGTGATAAAGATGCGATTCAAGCACTTGTTTTAGTTGCAGAAGTGGCAGCTTTCTATAAAAAACAAGGAAAAACAATGTATGATGGGTTACAAGAAATCTATGCAACCTATGGTTATTATGAGGAAAAAACAATTTCAGTAACATTAGCAGGAATTGAAGGTTCAGCTAAGATTAAAGCGCTAATGGCTAAGTTCAGAGCAGAGGCACCAACTGAATTTGCAAATAGTTCAGTAGAAATTGCGGAAGATTTTGGTGATCGCAGACGAGTTCATCAGGATGGCACAGTTGAAAACATTGATATGCCTGCATCCAACGTTTTGAAATATCTATTAGTTGATGGCAGCTGGATTGCCATTCGTCCGTCTGGAACAGAGCCTAAGATTAAATTCTATATTGCTGCTGTAGCTCCGACTGCAAAAGAAGTTGCACAAAAAGTAATTGATTTTGAAGCAGCCATCCAAAAATTAATTAACGAATAACGTTAAAGCTAAAGGTGAAAACTCATCTTTAGCTTTTTTAGATAGAAGTAATGGAAATACCTCAATTTGTATACAATGATACACCCGGTATGTTATAATGATGGAAGTGTCATTAAAAATTGAAATTATAAAGGAGATGTTCCAATGGTTGATAGTCTTCAATTAGTGATTATTACAGGAATGAGCGGAGCTGGGAAAACAGTAGCGATGCAAAGCTTTGAAGATATGGGCTACTTCTGTGTGGATAATATGCCTCCTAGCTTATTGCCTAAGTTTTGGGAGTTAGTAAAAGAATCTGGCAAATTAACAAAAATTGCTTTAGTGATTGATTTACGTTCAAGAGCTTTTTTTGAAGAAATTATGTCTGCAATTGAAGGCATGGATAATACTTCATTTATTACAACTAAAATTCTATTTTTAGAAGCCAATGATTCTGAACTAGTTTCTCGTTATAAGGAAACTAGAAGAACACATCCATTAGCGATGGATGGAAGAATTATGGATGGAATTAAAACAGAGCGTAGTTTATTAGCTGATATTAAAGGTCGTGCTCAAATAGTTGTAGATACAAGCGATTTAACACCACGCCAATTAAGAGAAAAAATAATGTCTAATTTTAAAACTGAAGATACCCAGTTATTCCGTGTGGAAGTAGTTTCTTTTGGTTTTAAATATGGTGTTCCAATTGATGCAGATGTTGTAATGGATGTGCGTTTTTTACCAAATCCTCATTATATTGATAAGCTAAGACCTCAAACTGGTTTAGATAAGCCTGTCTATGATTATGTAATGCAGCAACCTGAAACGGAAACCTTTTATCGTAAATTTATTGATTTGTTAGAATATGTGATGCCTGGATATAAAAAAGAAGGCAAAAATAATGTGACGATTGCTATCGGCTGTACAGGTGGTCAACATCGTTCCGTTGCTTTATCAGAACGAGTAGGGCGTCAATTGATTGCCGATGACTATAAGGTAAATATTACTCATCGAGATATGGGAAAACGTAAGGAAACGGTGAATCGTTCATGAGTATGGGGAAGCGCAATCGTAAACCAAAAATTGTTGTAATTGGTGGCGGTACTGGTCTACCAGTTATTTTAAAAGGCTTAAAAGCACAGAATGCAGACCTTACAGCTGTTGTAACGGTGGCTGATGATGGTGGAAGTAGTGGTGCTTTAAGAAATTACGTGAATGTTGTTCCACCAGGAGATATTCGTAATGTACTCCTGTCGTTGTCAGATATGCCGAAACTTCAAGAAGAAATTTTTCAATATCGTTTTGAAACGGAAGATAGCTTTTTGGCGGGACATGCTATTGGCAATTTAATTATTGCTGCTATTTCAGAAATGCGAGGCAATATTTTTGAAGCCATTCAATTATTATCTAAAATGATGCATGTAGATGGACACGTATACCCTGCAGCAGAAGAAGCACTGGTTTTACATGCTGTTTTTGAAGATGGTACCAAAGTTTCGGGAGAGTCAAAAATCGCGAAAGATCGTAAAAAAATTGATCGTGTTTTTGTGACGCCAACAGAAAACAATCATGAGGCCAAAGCTTCTCGTAAAGTGATTGCAGCGATTATGGAAGCAGATATGGTTGTATTAGGTCCTGGAAGCTTATTTACGAGCATTTTACCGAACCTGATGATTTCTGATTTAGGTGAGGCAGTGACTAAAACTCAGGCAAATGTTGTTTATATTTGTAATATTATGACTCAATTAGGTGAGACAGAAAATTTCTCTGATGCAGATCATGTACGAGTATTACATGAGCATTTAGGCGAAAAATTTATTGATACAGTCTTAGTCAATACTGAACATGTACCTGAGGATTACATGGATACAGAGCGTTATGATGAGTATTTGGTTCAAGTGTCACATGATTTTGAGGGTATGCGGAATGAGGCATGTAATGTTATTTCAGCAGACTTTTTAATGTTGCGGGACGCTGGGGTTTTCCATGATGGCGGCAAGGTTGTTGAAGAATTATTGCGCTTAGTATTTAGTGTAAATATAAAAGATCAAAAAATCGTATAAGGACTGATTGCAAGAAAGGAGGTTCTAACGATGTCATATGCAGCAGATGTGAAAAAAGAATTAACTACTTTAGAAGTGCATCGAGAACATGCTAAAGCTGAATTGGCTGCATTAATTCGGATGAATGGTGCAGTAAGCTTAGTGAATCAAAAATTTATTTTAAATGTACAAACAGAAAATGCCGCAATTGCACGTCGAATTTATATTTTATTAAAGGATCACTATGAAGTTGAAAGTGAGCTTTTAGTGCGCCGCAAAATGAAATTAAAGAAAAACAATGTCTATATTGTACGTCTAAAACAAGGTACAAAAGAAGTGTTATCTGATTTGGCAATTATGGATGGATTGTTATTTCATGCTCATGTTTCAGATGAAGTAATAAATAATCCTCAAAAAATTCGTTCTTATTTAAGAGGTGCATTTTTAGCAGGTGGCTCAGTAAATAACCCAGAAACGAGTCGCTATCATTTAGAAATTTACTCTATTTATGAGGAACATAATAATGATATTTGCCAAATGATGAATCATTTTGGCTTGAATGCTCGAACATTAGAACGTCGAAATGGGTACATTACCTATTTAAAAGAAGCTGAAAAAATTGCTGACTTTCTAGCATTAATCGGAGCTTCAACAGGTATGTTAAAATTTGAAGATGTCCGAATTGTTCGAGATATGCGTAATTCAGTGAACCGTTTAGTGAACTGTGAGAATGCGAATTTGAATAAGATTATTGATGCGGCTGGGAAACAGATGGAAAACATCGCCTATATTGATGAAATGATGGGTCTAGACAAGTTGCCTCTTAAATTACGAGAAATTGCTGATGTCCGCGTAGAATATCCAGATATTAGTTTAAAGGAATTAGGCGAAATGGTTCCTAGTGGGGCTATTAGTAAGTCAGGAATCAATCATCGTTTACGAAAAATAAATGAGATTGCTGATGATTTACGAAGTCGAGAAATGACTAAATAAAATAGAGTGAGGTTTGAAAAGATGAAATCAAAATTACTTGCACCATATCACTTAAAATCTGTTCAGTTTAAAAATCGGGTTGTTATGTCTCCGATGTGTATGTATTCTGTAGCAAATCATGATGGGAAAGTAACTGATTTTCATATGACTCATTATGGAACTCGTGCTATTGGTCAAGTGGGCTTAGTTATGTTAGAGGCAACTGCGGTCTTACCAGAAGGACGAATTTCAGAAGCAGATTTGGGAATTTGGACAGATGAACATGTGGTGGGTTTAACTAAATTAGTTGAGCATATTCATGCTAGTGGCGCTAAGGTTGGCATTCAGCTAAATCATGCGGGACGTAAATCGGAAGTACCTAATACGACTATTTATGCTCCTTCAGCTGTTGCTTTTAATGAGAAATATGCTGTTCCAGAAGCGTTAGATGAATCAAAGCTATCAACAGTGATTGATGCGTTTAAAAAAGCTGTGGAGCGGAGTAAACAGGCTGGTTTTGATGTGATTGAGTTACATGGAGCTCATGGCTATTTGATTAATCAGTTTCTATCGCCATTAACCAATCATCGGGAAGATCATTATGGTGGACCAATTGGAAATCGTTACCGTCTGCTAAGTGAACTTATTAAAGCTACTCGTGAAATATGGGAAAAGCCTTTGTTTGTTCGAGTTTCTTGTGAGGATTATGTTCCTGATGGAGCTCATCTGGAAGACTATATATTGATGAGTAAATGGATGCGGGATGCTGGTGTAGATGTTATTGATGTCTCAACAGGTGGATTAATTCCAGTTCAACCACCAGCTGTTTTTCCTGGTTATCAAGTGCCTTATGCAGATAAAATTCGGAATTCAGTTGGTATTGCTACTGGAGCAGTTGGTTTAATTACAACGGCTAATCAAGCAGAAGAAATACTTGAAAATAATCGAGCAGACTTAGTATTTTTAGGGCGTGAATTGCTGAGAAATCCATATTGGGTAAGGGATGCGGCAATTGAATTAAATGATTTAGAGCAATTAGATGCGCCAGTAGCTTATCAAAGAGGCTGGTGAAAATAAAAATACTCTACTAGCTGGATAAGTATTCCCAGTTAGTAGAGTATTTTTAAGTATTAATGTGCCAACTCACTATCAAGAATAGTAACTAATTCTTCAGGTGTAATATGCTCATCAAAAATATGTTTGCCAATAATTACTGTTGGGACAAAGAAAATCCCCGATGCTTCAGCCTCAGCAATTATTCCATTAATCTGTTCTTGATTCGGTTGATTTTTTAAGTCTACTGTTTTTTCAATGTATTCGGCTACTTCTTCATTGGTTAATTCCTTCCAAGCACTTTGATGTTGGAATAAAAAGTTCATATTTTCAAGAGCTTTTTCTGGATTAGAATAATCTAGATGATGATGTGCAACATTTCCTTTTTGCAGAGAAGGTTTTTCTTTATCAAAATGTTTGATAATACGTTGAATTTTCCCAGCAGCAACGTAATGATCTAATGTCTCAGTTGATAAATCATGCCACATTTTACAAAAAGGGCAACTTAGATTAATAAATTCAATTACTTTAACAGGTGCATCTTCATTTCCTATTTTGAACCCAAAATCTGTTCCAACTTTTGTTGCATCAATTTTACTAATATCCATAAATAAAATCCTCCTTAAGAATCACTGGTTTTATTATAACGCGAATCACCAAAATAAAGCAGCTTTTTGCTTAATGATTAAAAAAACTAGAGAAGTCAAATTTTCGACTTTTCTAGTTTTAGTACGGTTTATTTTGATAATGATGAACTGTTTACCATGATTTCATCGATTAGGCCGTATGCTTTAGCTTCTTCAGCACTCATAAAGTTATCACGGTCAGTATCTTTAGCGATGACTTCAATTGGTTGTCCAGTTTGTTCAGATAAAATCTTGTTTAAACGATCGCGAGTTTTTAAGATATGACGAGCAGTAATTTCAATTTCAGTTGCTTGTCCTTGGGCACCACCTGATGGTTGGTGAATCATAATTTCAGCATTTGGTAATGCAAAACGTTTGCCTTTTGTACCAGCTGTTAATAGGAAACTTCCCATTGATGCTGCAAGTCCCATAGCAATTGTTTGAACGTCAGCTTTAATGAAGTTCATTGTGTCATAGATAGCCAATCCAGCAGTGACACTACCGCCTGGTGAGTTAATATAAATGTAGATATCTTTTTCAGAATCTTGAGCATCTAAGAAAAGTAGTTGGGCAATAACCGCATTAGCCAAATTATCGTCAACTGGACCACTTAACATGATGATTCGATCTTTTAATAGACGAGAGTAAATATCATACGCACGCTCTCCTCTTGATGATTGTTCAATGACTGTAGGTATTAAGTTCATATATTATTTCCTCCTTCATAAGGTTCGTGTTGAATTTATTGTAACATAGAATAGTTACTTGTTACTACATTGTATTTTACTCCAATGGTCAATAAAGGTCAATTTTTTTTGCTTAGAAAAATATTTTTTTGAGGGGGAGCTGAAAAAAATAGTAGCTATGGAAAAGTATGATACCTAAATTATTTACTTAAATTAAGAAGGTAGGTAGTAAATTTGACAAGTAAAAACTTTTGTATTTTTATAAACCTTTTGAATTTCTGCTTGTCTTTTCAGATAAATTCAGATAAACTAGAATAGTTGAGTTTTTAGTCGCCTTAGTGTAATGGATATCACGTAAGATTCCGGTTCTTGAGATGAGGGTTCGATTCCCCCAGGCGACATTTTTATAAGAATGTATAAATAGACTGACATTCTCAAAATAATAGTGGCGCACTATCTGTTTTTCCTATAAAAACAGATAGTGTTTTTTTTCGTTAAATTAATTAGATAGTTTTTGATTTTATTTAGTTTAGGATTAGAGAATAGAATTAAGTAAATAAAAAATACTGGCAAGCAATATACTCACCAGTATTAAATAATTATAAAGAAAATCAATTGTTATTCTAAACCAATATTTGCTTTTGAAATAGCTACTCCATCAGTGAAGGCCATGTTGAAATTACTACCAATACTACCGCTTGTATTTTTTGACCAACTAACTAAGGTCGTTGTAGAACCATTAACAAGTGATGTTGAGTAAGAATCTGCTTCGCCAAATTGTGCGATTGCTGCATCGTAGGTAAACGTACTATCTGTTGGAACAGCGTTGAATTGTTCTAGTGTTACTTTTTCATGTTTTGGAACTTTTAAACCAGTTATTGCTTTATTTACTGCTTTATCATTAGAAAACATAACAACTAGTGACGTCATAATATCTCCACCTTTTAAACCAGCCCAAGAAGCCATTTTTGTTGTGACACCTTGAAGTTGATAATCAGAAGTTGTCATAGGTTTGCCGAATTCAGCTACAACTGAATCATAGGATGATCCACCTTCACCGCTGTTTAAGATGTCACCTAAAGTAATTGTATCGAATTTAGTTTTAAGAGTTGTGTCAGTATCTTTTTTAGGTTCTTCTTTTTTAGTATCTTCTTTAGTATCTTCTTTTTTCTTAGTTTCTGTAGTTTTTTTGCTAGTAGTTGCAGAGTCACCATTACCACCAAGGTTTGCTCCGATACCTCCAACTACGAAAATGATAATTAACCAAAACCACCATTTCTTTAAAATTGATTTTTTCTGAGTTGTATCTTTTTTCGCCATTTTGACATCTCCCTTTTTATTATAGTTTGAAACTAATATAAATATCTAATACACTATTTAACAAGTAATCGCTATAATTTATAGAATTTAGTTATAGAATAATTGCTTTGGTTAGCCAACTATAGCGTTACGTAGAATTAAAAGTAATGTTATTTTATACTTATACGTATCATTTTACCATCAAGAGTAATTGGATACAATATGAAACGAAAGATAACTAGTTAAATTAAACTCATTTTTAATATAAAAACAAGTTGATTTCTTTTTAAGCGTTTTCGTAAATTTCTATTCCCCAGAAAAATATGGTATGATAAAGCTATAAAAGTAAGGAAAGAGGGAGAGAGTCTTATGAATTTTGAACAAAAATTTAGTCAACAACAAAAACAAGTTCAAAAAATGGCCATGACCCAACAATTACAACAATCTATTCAAATGCTTCAATATAATGCAGAAGAACTGGCTAATTTTTTAGAGCAAAAAGCTTTAGAAAATCCTTTAATTGAAGTTACAGTTGAAAGAGATTTTGCTGGCGAATCTTCACTTTACCCAATTCAAAAAACAAATTATCAAAATAGTGGCAATCATGAGGACGTTAATTATTTAAATCAAGTCCCAGATACAAGTACTTCGTTATTTGAATTTTTATTGGAACAGATTCATTTAACTATGCGTGATACTTATTTAAGAGAGTTGGTTTTGCTATTAACAGAAAACATAGATGATAACGGCTATTTAAAAATTGATTTAGAAGAAGCTGCTAAGGTTGTGGGAGCAGAAGATATCCAGATGTTAGATGCCCTGACATTATTACAACAACTAGATCCACCAGGTGTAGGAGCTAGAAATTTACAAGAATGCTTAATGCTTCAAATTGAACGAGATGATGATGCCCCTAATATGGCTTATGTAATTATAGAAGAAGAGTTCGAGAATTTTGCTAATCGTAAATGGAAAGAGATTACAAAAAACTTTGATATTTCATTAGAAGAAATTCAAGAAATATTTGATTATGTGCAAACGTTAACGCCACGTCCAGGAGCTGTTTATGATGGTTCTAGAGAACAGTATATTCGTCCGGACTTAGTGGTTAGAATAGATGGAGATGTGATTAAGGTGTTATCGGCAAAAACAGGATTGCCTGTTGTTCATTTCCAAAAAGAGTACTATCAAGAAATGTCTCAATTTAAAGAGAAAGATGTTACACGTTTTATGAAGGAAAAATTCAATGAATATGAGTGGATTAAACGTAGCATTGCTCAACGTGGGGAAACGATTGTCAAAGTTGGAACGGCAATTGTGGAGCGACAAAGAGATTTTTTTACAAAAACAGACCATCCAATTAAACCGCTAACGTTAAAAGAAATTTCTGAAAAATTAGAGATTCACGAATCAACGGTTAGTCGTTCTGTTAATGGGAAATATTTAGAAACGGGTTTTGGCATTTTTGAATTAAAAAGTTTTTTTACAAATTCATTTGGAAAATCTACTGTTCGTGAAGGTGTAAATGATGAAGATGTTTCTGGAGATGCCATTCGTAAAAAGTTATTGACTATTATAGAGGCAGAAAATAAAAATAAACCTTTATCGGATCAAAAAATAGTTGATTTAATGAAAGCTGAGGGGATTGAAGTGTCTCGTCGGACAATAGCTAAGTATCGTGATATTTTAAACATTGCTTCATCAGCAAAACGCAAAAGGTTTGATTAATGTTAGAGAATTATCTAAAAGTTGGTCATTTACCGACCAACTTTTAAACATTAATAAGCTTAATTTGAACTTTATAACGAATATTCCTGTTCTGAAAAATAAAAATAAACGCTTTTAAGTAAGTGAAATTTGACACATGATAGTCACAATAATAGCTGTAAATTCCTTAATGGATTTTTCTGAACTTTTTAGTTGAAAGATAGGAAGAAAACTGTTAAAATGAATTAGTAAGAGATGAAAGCAGTCGATAAATACTGCATAGAAATAATGACAATTAGATTGTGTAATCAGATAAATGTTGTTGTTTTAAATGAATCTCTTCTTTTTTTAGCCACTAAGGGTCGCCAAACGACTTACCTGGTCGCTGGATGACCAACGAAGGAAGATGATTTGAAATGCAGGACGTATTGTCTATTATTGAAAAGGTGGCACCTGATATTATGGATACTTTGCGTGAGCGGTATCAGATTTTACGTAATATTTATTTGCTGGGACCGATTGGACGCCGAGTATTAGCTAACAAAATGGATGTAACAGAACGTGTTTTACGAACTGAAACAGACTTTTTGAAAAAGCAAAATATTATTCAAAGTTCAAAGGTTGGAATGGAGTTAACCGCTTCAGGCGAAGTTCTTTATCATGAATTAGATAAAGTAATGGGGCAGCTTTTAGGTATGCGTGAGAAAGAAAATCAGTTAGCAACTTACTTTCAAATCGAACATTGTATTATCGCTAGTGGTGATAGTGATGAACAGCAAAAAGTAATGGATGAGCTAGGTCGGGCAACAACAGAGTCATTGAACTTTCTTTTACCAGAAGGCGCGAATATCATTGCGGTAATGGGTGGGACAACAATGGCCGAGGTTGCAAATCATATGACAGATGCTCTATCCAATAAACGTCATCTTGTGTTTGTTCCAGCTCGAGGTGGTTTAGGTGAGGCCGTTGACATACAAGCCAATGCAGTTAGTGCGCAGATGGCGAAGCAGACTGGTGGAGAGAATCGTGTTCTCTACGTACCAGAACAAGTTAGCGAAGAAACCTACAAACCATTATTACAAGAGCCAGCGGTTTACAATACGTTGAAAATGGTGGATAATGCAAATTGTGTTCTTCATAGTATTGGGGATGCAAGATTGATGGCCGAGCGACGTGGCATGAGTTCAGATGCCCTTGCTCTAATTGAACGTGAAGCAGCAGTTGGTGAAGCTTTTGGATATTTCTTTGATGAAACGGGTAGAGTGGTCTATAAAATTCCACGAATCGGTTTACAATTAAAAGATTTAGCCAAAGTTCCTTGTGTATTAGCAATTGCAGGAGGAAAGTCAAAAGCAAAGGCAATTGAAGCTTACATGAAAAACGCACCAAGTCAAACGTGGTTAATCACAGACGAAGGTGCCGCTAATCAGATTTTAAAAGGGGTAACCCTTTAAAATAAAACTAATTTAAGAATTCCTAAAGGAGGAAATCTAGTTATGACAGTAAAAGTAGGTATTAATGGTTTTGGACGTATTGGACGTCTAGCATTCCGCCGTATTCAAGCGGTAGAAGGTATTGAAGTAGTAGCAATCAACGATTTAACAGATGCTAAAATGTTAGCACACTTGTTAAAATATGATACAACTCAAGGACGTTTCGACGGTGACGTTGAAGTTCATGATGGTTATTTCAATGTTAACGGTAAAGAAGTTAAAGTTCTTGCAAACCGTAACCCTGAAGAACTTCCATGGGGTGATCTTGGAGTTGAAATCGTTCTTGAATGTACTGGTTTCTTCACTACTCAAGAAAAAGCTGAATTACACTTAAAAGCTGGCGCTAAACGTGTTGTTATCTCTGCACCTGCTACAGGCGACATGAAAACAATCGTTTATAACGTAAACCATGAAATCTTAGATGGTTCAGAAACAGTTATCTCAGGTGCTTCATGTACGACTAACTGTTTAGCTCCAATGGCTCAAGTATTAGAAGAAAAATTTGGTATCGTTGAAGGTCTTATGACTACAATCCACGCTTACACAGGTGACCAAATGACTCTTGATGGTCCTCACCCAGGTGGAGATTTCCGTCGTGCACGCGCTGCTGCAGAAAACATCGTTCCTAATACAACTGGTGCTGCTAAAGCAATCGGTTTAGTATTACCTTCATTACAAGGTAAATTAGACGGAGCTGCTCAACGTGTTCCTGTTGCAACTGGTTCATTAACTGAATTAGTAACTGTTTTAGACAAAAAGACTTCCGTTGAAGAAGTAAATGCTGCAATGAAAGCTGCTGCTAACGAATCATTCGGTTATAACGTTGACGCTATCGTTTCTTCTGATATCGTTGGTATGACTTTTGGTTCATTATTTGATGAAACTCAAACTAAAGTAATGACTGTTGGAGATAACCAATTAGTTAAAACTGTTGCTTGGTATGATAACGAAATGTCATACACTGCACAATTAATCCGTACTTTAGAATACTTTGCAAAATTAGGTGAATAATTCTTAATTTTAAAAAACGTAATTTCATGACGTTTATGAAAAGCGGGGAGCTTCGCGCTTCCCGCTTTTCTTTATGTTCAAATTTAGTTAAAAATAGGAGGCTTTTATTCATGGCTAAAAAAGTTGTAACTGACTTAGAGTTAAAAGATAAAAAAGTTTTAGTTCGTGCTGATTTTAACGTACCAATGAAAGACGGTAAAATTACAAATGATAACCGTATTGTTGCTGCACTTCCAACAATTGAATACATTTTAGAACAAAAGGGTAAAGTCATTGTTTTCTCTCATTTAGGTAAAGTAAAAACTGAAGAAGATAAAGCTGATAAAACGTTACGTCCAGTTGCTGAACGTTTAAGCGAATTGCTTGGCAAACCAGTAACATTTGTTCCTGAAACTCGTGGAGCAGAATTAGAAGCAGCTATTGCTAACATGAAAGACGGCGAAGTTGTGATGTTTGAAAACACTCGTTTTGAAGACATCGATGGCAAAAAAGAAAGTAAAAATGATCCAGAATTAGGTAAATATTGGGCTTCACTTGGCGACGTTTTCGTAAACGACGCATTTGGTACAGCTCACCGCGCACACGCTTCAAATGTTGGAATTGCTTCTAACCTTGAATCTGCTGCTGGTTTCCTAATGGAAAAAGAAATCAAATTTATCGGTGGCGTTGTGGAAAATCCAGATCGTCCATTAGTTGCTATCTTAGGTGGCGCTAAAGTTTCTGATAAAATTGGTGTGATTGAAAATCTTCTAAAAGTTGCTGATAAAGTACTTGTTGGTGGCGGAATGACCTACACATTCTATGCTGCACAAGGACGTGAAATTGGTAAATCTTTAGTTGAAACAGATAAAATCGACTTAGCTAAATCTTTATTAGAACAAGCAAATGGCAAATTAATTTTACCAGTTGACTCTGTTTGTGCGAAAGAATTTAGTAACGATGTGCCAACTGAAACTCATGAAGAAGTTCCAGCTGATATGATGGGTCTTGATGTAGGTCCTAAAACAGTTGAATTATTCACTAAAGAATTACAAGGTGCGAAAACAGTTGTTTGGAATGGTCCAATGGGCGTATTTGAAATGAGCAACTTTGCAAACGGAACAATCGGTGTCTGTGAAGCAATCGCTAAATTAAAAGATGCTACAACTATTATCGGTGGTGGCGATTCAGCAGCAGCAGCAATGCAATTAGGATTTGCTGATGATTTCACACACATCTCAACAGGTGGCGGTGCTTCTCTAGAATACCTAGAAGGCAAAGTATTACCTGGTGTGGCTTCAATTTCAGACAAATAAAAAGTGAAAAAGCCCGCTTAACTCTGAAAGAAAAATAGGGAAAATGAAAAAGGCGCTTTTAGCCTTTGCGCAGTTTCATCTTTTTTCCGAAGAGTTAAACAATCGACTTTCTAAAAATAAACTCATTCCATTTTGCGAAGAGATAACTTTCTAAACTCAATGGTAGTGTCATAGAAGAGGAGCAAAAAAATTATGCGTAAACCAATTATCGCTGGTAACTGGAAAATGAATAAAACAGCTTCAGAAGCATTAGCTTTTGCAGAAGCAGTTAAAACTAAAATCCCTGCTAACTCAGCAGTTGATTCAGTAATCGGTTCTCCTACTTTATTCTTACAAGAATTAGTTGGATCAGCTAAAGGAACAGAATTAAAAATTTCAGCTCAAAACTGTTATTTTGAAGAATCTGGTGCATTTACTGGCGAAACTAGCCCAGTAGCATTAAATGACTTAGGTGTGGACTATGTAATCATTGGTCACTCTGAACGTCGTGAATATTTCCATGAAACAGATGAAGATATTAACAAAAAAGCACATGCTATTTTCAAAAATAACATGACGCCAATCTTCTGTTGTGGTGAGTCTTTAGAAACCTATGAAGCTGGCAAAACAGCTGAATGGATCGAAGGACAAATTACAAAAGGTTTAGTTGGTTTATCTAATGAGCAAGTATCTTCAATGGTTATTGCTTATGAACCAATCTGGGCAATCGGAACTGGTAAATCTGCTGATGCAACAATCGCTGATACAATTTGTGGCGTAGTTCGTCAGACAGTTGAAAAATTATTCGGTAAAGACGTTTCTGAAGCTGTTCGTATTCAATACGGTGGTTCAGTTAAACCTGAAAACATTGCTGAATATATGGCTAAAGAAAACGTTGATGGTGCATTAGTTGGAGGCGCAAGCTTAGAAGCTGATTCTTTCTTAGCATTATTGGAGGCAGTAAAATAATGAGTAAATCACCTGTTGCAATCATTATCCTTGATGGATTTGGATTGCGTAATGAAACGATTGGGAATGCTGTAGCTTTAGCTAACAAACCAAACTTTGATCGTTACTGGGAAACTTACCCACATGGTCAATTAAAAGCTGCTGGTCTTGATGTCGGTCTTCCTGTCGGTCAAATGGGGAATTCTGAAGTTGGACATTCTAATATTGGTGCTGGACGTATTGTGTATCAAAGTTTAACTCGTATTGATAAAGCCATTGAAGAAAAAGAATTTCAAGAAAATGAAGCTTTAAACAATGCTTTTACTCATACAAAAGAGAACAACTCTGATTTACATTTGTTTGGCTTGTTATCTGACGGTGGGGTTCATAGCCACATCAATCACTTAATTGCCTTAGTAGAAACAGCTAAAGATAAAGGTGTCAAAAATGTTTATATCCATGCTTTCCTTGATGGACGTGACGTAGCACCTGATTCTGCACCTAAATATGTTGAAACATTAGAAAAAGCCTTAGCAGATATGAACTTTGGTGAAATTGCTACTGTTTCAGGTCGCTTCTATGCAATGGATCGCGACAAACGTTGGGAACGTGTGGAAAAAGCTTATAATGCAATCACTCATGGTATTGGTGAAAAATTTAACTCAGCAAAAGCTGCAGTTGAAGCAAGTTATGCAAATAACAAAATGGATGAATTCGTTCTACCAACTGTTATTGAAAAAGATGGAAAAGCTGTTGCAACAGTTAAAGATAATGACGCGGTTATCTTCTTTAATTTCCGTCCAGATCGTGCAATTCAATTATCAAATGCGTTTACTGATTTAGAGTGGGAACATTTTGAACGTGGAACAACGCCTAAAAATGTTAAGTTTGTGACGATGACATTGTACAACCCAAGTGTTGTAGCAGAAGTTGCCTTTGCACCAATCGAAATGAAAAATGTAATTGGTGAAGTTCTTTCAAATGAAGGACTAAAACAATTACGTATCGCTGAAACTGAAAAATATCCGCATGTTACTTTCTTTATGAATGGTGGACGTAATGAAGAATTCCCAGGTGAAAGCCGTATTCTTGTTAACTCACCAAAAGTTGAAACCTACGATTTGCAACCAGAAATGAGTGCATATGAAGTAACGGATGCTTTAGTAGCTGATATTGAAGCAGATAAACATGATGCGATTATTTTAAACTTTGCAAACCCTGATATGGTTGGTCACTCAGGTATGGTTGAACCAACAATCAAGGCAATCGAAGCAGTTGATGAAAACCTAGGTCGTGTTGTGGATGCACTTATCGCTAAAGGCGGTTATGCAATCATCTTTGCCGATCACGGGAATTCAGAAACAATGACAACGCCAGAAGGAAATCCACATACAGCTCATACAACTGTACCGGTTCCTGTAATTGTCACTAAAAAAGGCGTTACATTACGTGAAGGCGGCCGCTTAGCTGATGTAGCACCAACAATGTTAGACTTATTAGACGTTAAAAAACCAGTTGAAATGACTGGCGAAAGCTTAATTCAAAAATAATTGATAAATTTGCTGTGAATTCGATTAAATTCATTGCAACTATTGATAAAATTGACTAGAATGAAGCTAAGGGAAAATCCCTTAGTAATAAAAAATCTTTTAAACTCAAAGGAGAGAAATTAAATGCCATTTATTACAGATATTTTAGCACGCGAAGTCTTAGACTCACGCGGTAACCCAACAATCGAGGTAGAAGTTTACACAGAAAGCGGCGCATTCGGACGCGGTATGGTTCCATCAGGAGCTTCTACTGGCGAACATGAAGCTGTTGAATTACGTGACGGAGACAAATCTCGTTACCTTGGTAAAGGCGTTCTTAAAGCAGTAGAAAACGTAAATACAATCATTGCAGAAGCTGTTCTTGGTTTTGACGTTCGTGACCAAATGGCTATCGACAAAACAATGATCGAATTAGATGGTACTCCTAACAAAGGTAAATTGGGCGCTAACGCTATTTTAGGTGTTTCTATCGCTGTAGCTCGTGCTGCTGCTGATTACCTAGATGTACCTTTATACCAATATTTAGGTGGATTTAACACTAAAGTATTGCCAACTCCAATGATGAACATCATCAATGGTGGATCTCACTCAGATGCACCAATCGCATTCCAAGAGTTCATGATCGTACCAGTTGGTGCTCCATCATTTAAAGAAGCTTTACGTATGGGTGCAGAAGTATTCCATACATTGAAATCAATCTTACACGATCGTGGTTTAGAAACTTCAGTTGGTGATGAAGGTGGATTCGCACCTCGTTTTAACGGAACTGAAGATGCTGTTGACACAATCGTTCAAGCAGTTGAAAAAGCAGGATACAAAATCGGCGACGATATTCGTTTAGGTTTTGACTGTGCAGCTTCTGAATTCTACGAAAATGGCGTATACAACTATGCTAAATTTGAAGGCGAAGGCGGAGCAGTTCGCACAAGTGCTGAACAAGTAGAATTCTTAAAAGAATTAGTTGTTAAATACCCATTCATCATCACAATTGAAGATGGTATGGATGAAAATGACTGGGATGGTTGGAAACTATTGACTGACGCTATTGGCGACAAAGTTCAATTAGTTGGTGACGATCTATTCGTAACAAACACAGCTAAATTATCTGAAGGTATTGAAAAAGGAATTGGTAACTCAATCCTAATCAAAGTGAACCAAATCGGTACTTTAACTGAAACATTTGAAGCTATCGAAATGGCTAAAGAAGCTGGCTACACTGCAGTCGTTTCTCACCGTTCAGGCGAAACAGAAGATGCAACAATTGCTGATATCTCTGTTGCTACAAATGCTGGACAAATCAAAACTGGTTCATTAAGCCGTACAGACCGTATTGCTAAATACAACCAATTATTAAGAATTGAAGACCAATTAGGTGACTTAGCTGTTTACCGTGGTTTAGGTTCTTTCTACAACTTAAAAAATAAATAATTTTTAGGTGATTGTGTCTAAAATTAGCAATACATGCTGATTTTGTAGTTTAACTTTCAAAGTAAAAAAACACTATTTACATGACATTTTAAATATACTGACAATCAAAAAATCTCTCTATTCTGTTTATAAAAACGGAATGGGGGGATTTTTTTGTTGTCTGAACTAATAGAAGAGTTTATTTTGAATTGCCGATTGAAAAACTATACAAGTTCTACAATTTCAACATATTCAATAAATCTACATTTAGTTGAAAACTACTTAAAATTAGAATGTGGAATATCAGAAATTGAGAGTATAGAGAAAAAGAACTTAAAAGAATTTATTTGTTATCAAATGGAGAAAGGATACAAATCAAGCTATATTAATGTGATTTTGAAAATAATACGCTCTTTTTACAACTACTTAGTTGAAGAAAACTATTTATCTGAAAATATTGCTAAAGAAGTTCCATTTTTAAAACAAGAAAAGATGATTCTACACACATATAATAATGAAGAGATTAGTAAGTTAACAAAGTACTATGACTTTTCAGATTTTTTAAATGCCAGAAATAAGTTGATTATTCTCATATTTATTGATACTGGGTTAAGGTGTTTTGAATTAAGGCAGATGAAAATGGAGAATGTTGAGGATAACTATATACGAATTAAAGGCAAAGGCAATAAATGGCGTGTAGTACCCATTAGTTTATATTTAAAAAAGAAAATGCTCCGTTATGAAAGAATCAGGGGGAAATATGTAAGTAAATTTACGGGTAGAAAGATAGACAATAACTATTTTGTCAGCAGAAATGGGAAAGAGCTTAAAAGTAATGTAATGATTGAAAAGATAGTGAAAGAGGCATCTATTGCATGTGGCGTACGTTCAATGGTCAGAGCTAGTCCACATACTTTAAGACACTATTTTGCTGTGCAAAATCTAAAGCAAGGACAAGATTTGTTTACAATATCTAAGATATTAGGACATACAAATGTAAAAATTACGCAAACATATTTAGAATCAATATCCGATGATGAAATTATAGAAAAAGCATTATTAACAAGTCCGTTAATGAATTTAAGGGAAATCATATAATATAAAAAGAGCTATGAAAGTATTTTGGATTACTCAAAAGCTTTACGCTCTTGTGCTTGCTTTTGTAATAGTTTCATATACTCAATTGTTTTTTGTTTATAGATTCATCTAGAGAGTCATAGAGCGTGTTAAAGGACAGTTGTAAATAAGTTGATTGATTATCTACGAAGTAACTTATAGGGACGTGAAGAGCTTCTGACAGTGCTTTATAGTTATCTGATTTAGGTTCAGTACGTCCAACTTCCCAACTGGCTATAGTTTGTTGGCTAACATTAATTTTTCTACCAAGTTCCACTTGTGAAAGATTTAGTTTTTGTCTAGCTTGTTTAATTTTAATAGAATATTGATTTTGCATGTTAAACACCTCAAAATTAAGAATACAACAATTTGTTGTTAATTAACACGAAAATCCATCGATACAACTAAATGTAGTTGAATACTTCTTTAAGTAGTAATATAATGATTTATAAGGAGGAACAGAATGAAAAATGAGTTAACTATACAAAGAGAAAAAATAGGAATATCTCAAAAAAAATTGGGTGAGTTGTGTGGGGTAGGTCAGCAATGCGTTAGTTCATGGGAAAAAGGGAGAACAGTTCCTAAACCTTATCAAATGCAGTTATTAGAAGAGTTATTTAAGGTTAAGAAAGAAAAACTTTTCCATCAAGTTTTTTTTATAGATGAAAATTAATGGAGGAAATCTATGTTTGAATTTGGAAACATTATTTTATGGATAGGTTATTTTTGTTTTATACCGACAATGTCAGTAATTTTACTAAAGAGTTTGCAAGGTAAAAAAGCACATATCAATTTACTTTATATATTAATTATAGGGTTATTACTAGTTTTACTAGGAAGTTTTATTGCAGCAATGAGCAGTTTGTTTGGAAATTATTAAAAGAGGTGGGAATAGTAGATGGAATGGAAAACTATTACTTTAAATTTAAAGATGATTGCTAAAAAATGGAAAATTATGCTTGGAATATTTATACTTATAATATTTCTAGTTAACAGTTGTGGAAATGAGTCTAAAAAATATCAAGGTGTATGGAAAAGTACTGATGGAGATTATACTTTGAAAATAGGGAGAAATAAACTCTATTTATCAGGATTAGTTGAAAGAGAATCTAGATATTACTACTATGAAAGAGCTATTTACGAGGGGAAGGAATACAATATAGGAAATTACAAGTATCTTATTTCCTATAGGATTTACGAAAATGATAAAAATAAAATGTCTATGAGCGTTAATAATACAAAAGGAAATATAGTATTTACTAGGTCTAAAAATATTTCAATAGTTTGGTTGGTTATTTCTATTGTTTTGTTCATTTATATATATCGTAGAATAAAAAGAAAATAAGTATTAAAAGCATATAAAAAGTGGTTAGTATAGTATGTATTAAATATTATACACATACTATACTAACCACTTAACTATTTATATTCACATTAAGTTATTGACAAAAACACAAATATAGTGTATAGTCAAATATACACTTAATAATTTAATTATGTTACTACCTAACTACATAATATAATAAAAAAAAGTGTTTGTCAACAGTTAAAGAATTTTTGTTAAAAATCACAAAATTAGGAGGAAGATTAATGAAAGAACTAGAAGATGAAAACAGCGTATATTGCTTTGTGGATAATGTCAGATACACAATAAAGCCTTTGGAAGGGGGAGTAGGGAACATAATTAAAAATATTCTCAGTAAGGAGCATTTTAAAGCAAGTTTAAGCATGGAAGAACTTGCTTCTTATATGGGAAATGCTCATGCTATAATTCCTTGTAAACTAAAAATATACAGCAATAAAAAAGAGAATTTTGTTAAGACAAATTTGATTATTATTGATATTGACAACAAAGATGAACAAATAGAAAAATATGGTTATATAACTATAAACAGTATAAAGGATGAACCGTTTATTAAAGATAATTGCTCCTTTATTCAAAAATCAATTAGTTACACAGAGGAATTGAATAAATTTAAACTAGTTTTTAGAACAAATAGGGATATAACTTCTTTAGATGAAATGGAAAAAATCTATAGTTATTTTATTAGGAAGTATCCATTCGCAGATACTAGCGTTCAGAGTTCTACTCGGATATTCTTTGGAGGTATTGGAGTTGATGAGATAGACTACTCGAACACATTGACTATTGATGATATAGACTTAAGTAATATTGAATTAAAGAGGCATGATTCAACAGATGATGAAATAATAAATAATAACGCATTGCCTAATGGTCAATCTGAATTTATTGATTTATTGAAGGAAGATAATGAAACTAAGGTTAAAGAGGCACTTTTAAAACAAAAGAAAAATCAAAAGAAAACAACTAATTATGATGAATTGCTATCAATAATTCAGTCAATTAATTTACATGATTTATTAGATTGCCCTAAAGGACTATTCCTTGATTTATTTCATGTAGAAGAAAATCCATCCAGTAATATATATAAAGATGATAAAGGTATTTATCATTATAAATGTTTCAGTGAATCAGAAAATGGAAACAATTTAGATTTAGTAGGAATTATTGCAAAGGTCAAGGAAATACATCGTATGGATGCCTTTTTCTATTTGGTATGGCAATTAGAGTTACTTCCAGATGAGTTTAACTTAGCAAAAAAATCTATAATACATCATTTAGAAGAAATAGATAACGATAATTCTAGGTATATAAATGCAAATAAGATTTTTGGAAAGAAGACAAAGGAATTTATGGAAGTAATAGAAATTTTATTCAATAATTTGTCTATTGTAGATAAAAAAATCGTCAGTTTTTCAAGAATGTCAGGAAACTTAATGAGTAAAAAAATGAATGAACAAGACGAAACATATCGTCATAATAAATATGCTAAATTCTTATCATTTTGTAGTTTTTTTGGGTTTATAAAAAAATGTGAAGACTCTGAAATACCAAAGGTGTTATTAGGTGAGGTAGAAAAGAAGAAAAAAGAAAATAATTTTGTTCATAGAGATAATGTATACCAGTTATGTGTATTGAATGATTCCTTTTTTGAGAACTTAGAAGAGAAATGTAAAAAAATGGTTGATGCTGGATTTGTTTATTCCAGTTTCACTTACAAAGTCTTAATTAGAATATTTAGTGAAGAAGAAGTCTGTAAACATTTTCCACAAGAAAAAATTAGACATGATAGTGAAGTGGAAATTGAGGCTAGGCGCTATATTGGTGAAATAATTAATGAGTATGGTACATGTGGAGGAGTTATTTCAGAAGCAAAAATTGGCTTAGAGTTGAAAAATTACATTGATTGGTCAGATGGCAAAATAAAAAATTTTCTTAAAGATAATAGAGTTGTAATTCAAAAGGAAAATAACCTAGAATTTCAAAGAATGACAAAGCAAAACAAACGCTTTTATCATGTCGAAGGAGGATTTGGAAAAAATATTTATACTCCTAGGGTATCTTTAGATTTTAAAAATCTTGCTTTGAAATTAATGGATAATATCCCGAGTTTGCATAGCTTCTTAGAAATTGAAAATGGTAAAATTAGAGAAAAAGATGTAGTATGATATTGACCCTACCCCGTATCTAATTCACCGCATAAAGGGGTGCAGGATATATATAGGGGGGGGACCTAGGGAACCTATTTTTTAAGCGTTTTTTAAGCTCGAAACATGTGCAGGGTATATCTGAAACAGGAAGTTAATTATGAATGTAAAACACTGATATAACTGACTTTTACTCTGTTTCAGATAGTTTTTTTATTCCAATTGAAAAATAGTTTTTATTGATTTAAATTAAGAATATAGAACAAGGTAGTGGTATTTTTTTACGAAAAAATCACTAACAAATATTTCAGGTATATATGAAACGTGTTTAACTTACAAGGTGCTATTAATTCATTTGCTAGAAGGGAGGAAACATATGAATGCTATTATTGCTAAAACGTTAGATACTTTAATTAGTCAGGCTAAAAAAATACCTCAATTTTTATTAGTCGTATTAGTTTTTGTGACATTATTTTCAAAGCAAGCAAAATATATTTTTTCGATATTCAATGCTACTTTTTTTAGTTTACTCTCAGAATCTATAGTTGAACTTTTAAATAAGCTTTTACTTACAAAAGAGCAATTTATATATACATGGTCTTTTTTTCTTATTACTATGCTCATTACATTTATATGGAATATATTAAGCCAATCAATCGAGGAAAGTAACTCTGGTAGTCTAAAATTAGGTGGTGATATATTACTATATATAAATTCAATTATTTTCATATTCTTCTTAATTTACAATAAAATTTCTACTACTCCTTTAGTTTTTAATTCAGAGGAATTAAGCACCGTTTCAAATAGTCTATATTTTTGTGTACTAGGTATCTCTTTTGCGGTTTTCTTTCTTTTATTTTCACTAATATACTTAAAGATATTTTGGGATATAGGACCTTTCATTTGGAAGTTTAAACTGAAAATAGGATACAGAATAGCGTGTATATTTATCTATTTAATCGTGTTACAAAAAATAGCAAATACAATACTCCTACCATAATTTGAACTTTATTTAATTAATATAATCAGTACAGATAGTAAGTAAATAAATGGAGATGATAAGTTTTGAAACTTTCACTAAGTAGTACAGGAAAAGCAAAAATAAAAGGTATTGAAGAAATTTATGATGTGACAATATATCAAAATAATGAACAAAACGTAACAAGCGTTTATCTTTCTGTTGAAGTTTTGAATAGTCAAAAAAATAAAAGTTCTGCTACATTAATTCCTTCATATATCGACGAGTTAGAAGTAGAAATCTCAAATGGTGCCAAACTTTTACTTGTAGGTTGTGGTGATAGGAAACATTCTACAACAGTGTATGCGTCTTCTAGAGTAGAAGAGTTTCAATATTTTGCTGATTATATTATCTACGGGGCTAGTCATGTTGAAAATAGATTTGCAACTGCAATATATGATATTCCTGGTATTATTAAATGGGGAACTAAGACAAATTTTGCAAGGTCTACACAAGATGAAGAAAAACGTTATGTAGATATTAATACTGATACTGAAATTATACTTTACGAATCTCAAAGTTATCAAATTAATTATTATGTATCTAGGAATTATCCGTTGGATTTTATTAAAGAAACAGTAGAATTAAAACAGACTCCACATATTGAAATAGAAAGTTTGGAAGGCGTAGAATCAATACAGTGGTTTGAAAAAAAACTAAAGGAATTTGTTTCAGTTGTTGAGTTAGCAACACATAAAAAAATAAACTACAAAAAAATATCATTATTAAAAATAAGAAGAAATGAAATTAACACATCAGAAAATGTAGTATATGACGTAGATTCATATTTAGCAACAAATGAATTTTTGGAAGAGGAATACCATAATAATTACTTGTTTAATTGTGTAGAGCTAGTAAATAATGCTGATTTAGTTACATGGAATAAAAAATTAAGTAAATTACAGCCAGTATTAGATTTGTATAGAGAAGCTTATTACGCAAAGTATTCAAACATGCAAAATCACTTTTTAAATATTTGCCAAGCTTTAGAAACATATCATGCTAGAATGGTCACAAATAGTAAAAGAGAGTATATAAGATTAGCTAATTTAAAAATAGAAGGTTACGTTTCAGGTTGGAAAGACTTTTTAATTAGGGATGAAAAAAAAGAGCATATTCTTTTAGTTGAAAGGATATCTGATTTAATGTTTACTGATGAACCTAAATACTTTTTTTCTGGTGGATTTAATTTTAATGAATTTCCTCAAAAGGTTTCTAAAACAAGAAATTACTATACTCATTATAATGAAAAACAAAAAGATACAGCTTTTCAAGGTGAAGATTTAATAACTGCAACAAGACTTTTGAGATTAATACTAGAATTTCATTTGTTAAAAGAACTGGGCTTTAAAAATGAAGATAACTTTAAAAAATTAATGGAACATTTTAAAGGAGTTCGAACTAGCATGATGTATAAAGAGGCACTTGAAAAAAGTGATGAAATAAACTTTGAACAGAAAAATATTGATTGAATAATTTAAAGGCTACTAGTAGTTAGATTTAGATTTAGCAAAACATTAAAGTTTTTCTTCTATTATAAGTTAGAAAATGTTAAACTAGATTTAGTAAACAGAATAGTGATTTTAATGATACATCAATAGATAAAAGTCGTAAAAGTAGCTACAAATGCTGGACAAATCAAAACTGGTTCATTAAGCCGTACAGACCGTATTGCTAAATACAACCAATTATTAAGAATTGAAGATCAATTAGGTGACTTAGCTGTTTACCGTGGTTTAGGTTCTTTCTACAACTTAAAAAACAAATAATTTTTAAGTAAATTAACTTGCGAACCCTTGATTAAGCAAAGGTTCGTTTATGAAAAATCCCATCTACTATTTCTGAGGATAGTAGATGGGATTTTTTTATGAAATAATAGTTCATAGATAATTTTCTAAAAATTTAAATTTACAGAATTAACTTAATTAGTAATACATTCTTAATTGTTCTAAGAATTACCTAATTCATAAAGTATAAATAATTTCTTCAAATATCAGATTAACTTAAAATTTAAAAGAAGTTGTGTTACAATGAATACGTCTGTAATTTTATTTTGTACATATAAGGAGTTATCATGAAGAACCTACTGTTTATTGGTTTGATTTTATTTTTATCTGGGTGTAGTAAACAAGCTGTAACTCCACAAGGAGAAATAAGTAGTGAAAAAATAGAAGTCAGTTCAAGAATGACAAATGACCGGGAATTAGAAAACAGGTATCAAAGAGAATTAATTAAGGCGAAGGATACTGGAAAAGAGTTGCAAAAAAAATATGAGAATAATAGTGAATTTTTTTCTGGCTATGTAGCAGATTATCTGGCTGATGTATCTGGCTGATGTATCTTCTGTTGCTGCCATGGAAAAGTTTTCTGACTTAATTATTCAAGGTGTGGTAGTGGAAACTGAAGTTGTAGATGCTGCGGAACTAGAAACCATAGTCTCTATTTTAGTTAGGAATATCTATAAAGGAGATAAAAATTTAGTTGGGAACATAGTTCAGGAAAAGGAACTTGGTGCGATTGTCACAAAAGAAGAATGGTTGAAGAGGAACCCCGAAACTGAAGTTGCGGTAGATTATGTAGTTGATGCACCAAATCATGAGACTCCTTCAATAGTTGGCCAAGAAATAGTAATTTTCTTAATAAAGCTTGAAGAAGGTTATTTTGCTTACAGTGGCAATAGTTCTATTTTCTATCTAAATAAACAGACGAATGCTTATGAACAAAGTGATAAAGCGGGGACTGATTTTTCTGATCAAGAATTTAACCAACAATTAGCACAGTTTATATTAGATAGAAAATAAGTATATAAATTACTTGTATAATAAATAAGGATTAAAATTATTGACTTTTTAGATTTAAAAAGTTATAATTATTTGTACTTTTAATAAGAAAATTGGAGGAAAATAATTTGTTAGATGAAACAAATAAGTTTAGTTCTGAAGATATTGAACAAAATAAACTAATGGGAGGACTGGCGTACTTTATTTTCTTTTTACCCTTATTAGTTTGCCCAGATTCAAAGTTTGCTCGTTTCCATGCAAATCAATCATTGCTATTATTAATTTTATCTGTTGCAGGTACTTTTATTTTAGGTTTACTTCCAATTATTGGTTGGTTATTGTTATTTCCATTCTCTATTTTTCTTTTTATTCTCTATATTTTGGGTTTAATAAATGGATTCTCAGGACAAGCAAAACGTATGCCATTATTTGGAAATGTTGATCTTTTAAAATAAGATTTTTATTTTAAACTCACTACTTTTAGTGAGTTTTTTTTGTCATTCAAAAATGAATTTAACTGTCAGTATGAACAAGTTTAGACTATACTGAAATGAGAGAATCAAAAGCTTCATTGGAGGTTGAAAATGTTTAAAATTAATGATTTTTCACGCCTAACTAATGTTAGTGTGAAACTGTTACGTTATTATGATAAATTTAAAGTATTAACACCCTTAATTAGTGATGAGTCCACGGGTTATCGTTATTACTCGGCAGCTCAAATCAATCAACTTGCTAAAATAAAAGAATTGAAAGGGCAAGGATTTACTTTGGCTGTTATTCGCGAATTGTTGGCAATTGAACAGGATCCAAAACAAATAGAACAATATTTGAAAATCCGTGAAAGAGAACTGGAAGAGGAACAAAACAATAGAACAAAACAAGAAATTGCATTAGACCGTTCTATAAACTTAATTGAAAAAGAAGTTCCTAATATAAATGCTAGTGTTGTAATCAAAGAAATTCCTGCTTGCCGTGTGCTTAGTTTAAAAAAAATAGTTCCTAGTTATCATAATGAAAATCAACTATGGATACGTATTGCAAAGATACTCCAAGAATATCCTGAAATAAAAGTAGCTAATCCAAGTTATTGTATCCTGAATTCCCGGAATTTATAACGAGGGAAGGGCAACGCCTAACGCCTCGTATAATTCCTTCTGCTTCGTCGTAACCTCTCCCAACACGCGACCGTGCCCGGGGGCCTCAAATAATTCAATCATGTCCAGTTCGTCCAGTACACCTTGAAGGGTCCATTGGTTAAATAGCTCGGCATCCTGCATCTTCTTTTTCACGTAGGATAAGTAGATTAAGGCGATGAATTCCACAAAAAGCTTCCCATTCAGGGACAATTCGGATGAAACTTGCATTCTTCTGAAGTTGAGGCGCTCTTTTAAATTGCCGAAGGCTTTTTCAACAACATCCTTGCTGCGATAAAGAGACAACGCTTCAAACGGATCATTGACCTCATTAGAAAGCAAGGCGAAGTAACCATAATTTCTAACCGCATTGCGCATCGCCTCTTCTTTAGGCGTGATTTTCTTCCCTCGTTTAGGTGTCTCAGTAACTTCGAAGTACTTATCATAATCTTTCATACGATAATCTTTTAGTGTATTTTCCTTCAGATCTTGGTGAAGGGCTGTCAGATAGTCGTTCATGTCTACCTGATCTTTAATCGCTTTTTCAGGATTGTAGAACAGATGCAGATACGCGCGCTTTTCCAATTTTATCACATCACCTTTATACGGACGTTCCTGTTCGTATTCCCAGTTTATTGTGCGACATACACCGTAGGTGGTGAACTGTGTTTCGAAGTTTGACCAAAGTTTCAAGTTCTCACGTTCCGCTTCCAACACACCCTTGACATATTTGAGTTTGAGTTGCACTCCTATCACGAATTTCTGGTGGTGTTTATACAAGGCGTTGATATTATCCTTGCTGTAAAAACCTCGATCAAATATCACGTTGACCTTTTTGTAGCCCATTACATCAAATTCCTTCATGAGTTGCCGAACCGTTTTAACATCGGTGATATTTCCGGAGAGCTTGCGGTAATAAAAGGGCAGTCCGGATTGCGCCCCAAACAAGAGTGCCAAGTTGATTTGTGGCAAGCGGTCGTGTTCCTTGTTTCGTCCCTTCTTCACTTGCGATAAGACCTCTGAGTAACTCGATATCGACGTAGTGTCAAATGCCCAATACTCCTTTTCCATCCGGCGGTTGCCTTGTTTCTGAAAGAAGGCCATCCGGCCTTCCTCATCGATTGCTTGGAATAGGTCGCTGCTTCGTTGTGAAGGAATATCCTGGCAATACGGGTGATGATGCAGTTTTTGCCAATGGGAAAAACGACTCAAGGCGTTATTCTCTTCGAGAATCAAGTAATAGGCGATCGACAGAATTTGCTTATAATGCTCCGGGAAGATGGCCTTAAGGTCCGCGTATACGCCTGTCTGCTTGCCAATTTGATCGAGCAGATAACCTGCCCCATAGAAGATTCTTCGGACTTGTGTCATTGGAATCGGCCCTGGCTTAACTTCCGATGAAGTCGGGGCCGGTTTCTTTTTGTACGAACGTGTTGGGACGATTTCACCTGTAACCGGATCGACTTTTCCAATCAGTGTCCTCTTAGCGCGTGATTGTTGCTTTTCCTTATCCCAGTAGGGTTCATTCTGATAGGCATAAGTAATGCCCGTTTTCTTGTTTGTCTGAAAAATAACTGCCATATCAACACTCCTCGTTATACATTATATTATATAACGAGTTATAAGTCTACAAAAAAACCGCTATATATCAATCGTTATAGCGGTTTTTCGAGTGATTATCGTTACACAATTCGGGAATGCAGGTTGTATGGCTGTTTATCATGATAAAGAATTCAAGGAAGAGAATGTATTAATTGAAGTACAAGTAGTGTTAACAGAAGCAGAACTATCTAATGTACATTTGAGAATGCCAACGAGTACAATCAAGTGGCTTCCTGCGAAGACTGTTGCTTCAGTTAAATTACAAGGAAAACCTGAGGAAATGACAGAAGTTAATACTAGAGTAGCAGAATGGTTGGAAGCAAATCAACAAAAGTTAAAAGGAGCAATAGTTAACATGTACCATGGATCATTCAGTCACATACCAAATACAGATGAAGGGGGAACAACGGAACGGTGTTATCCGCTAAGCGAAGAGGGAGGCAAGCATAATGAAATATGAATGGCGTAAACAAGATAAACTAATCTATTTACCTAAAGCAGTCCCAACAGTTATAGAGGTACCTAAAATGAACTATTTAACGATTGATGGAGCTGGAAATCCTAATTCAACAGAATTTAGTAAATTGGTTGAAGCATTGTATGCTTATTCGTATGCTATTAAACTATCTCCTAAAAAAGCAATGGAACCAGAAGGCTACTTTGATTATACGGTTTTTCCTTTAGAAGGTTTCTGGACAGCAACAGTTCCTCCAAAAGTTGGTGAAGCAATTGATAAAGATACATTGATCTATCAACTGATGATTCGCCAACCAGAGTTTGTTACAGAACAAGTAGTAGATGAATTTAAAGAATTGGTAGCAAAAAAAGTCCCGTTAGAGCAATTAATGAAAGTTAAGTTTATGGAAATTGACGAAGGTAAGAATTTACAAATGCTGCATATCGGGAGTTATGATAGTGAAGCTGCATCATTTAAAAAAATGGAAGAGCATTGTATAGCCAATGACTGGATTCCATCAAGAACAAAGCATAAAGAAATCTATTTATCAGATCCTAGAAAAGTGCTACCAGAAAAACAAAAAACGGTGTTACGTTTTCAAATAAGGGACTAATCAAAAAAGTAATTCTATTAAAATAAAATTAGAAAAACTAGTCTAAAAAAACACTCATTTATAATAATAGTCTCTATAATGATAATATTAGTTGGAAAAAAAACATTTATTTTATCAAATAACTAAGATATACTAGAGTTAAACGAATGTTATATACAAAATTTAGGAGGAGAAAAAATAATGAAATATTCAATTGAAGGCGGAAATTTACCAGTAGTGATTTGTGATTTAGAAAAAGGCGAGTCAATGATTAGTGAAAATGGTGGACGTAGTTGGGTTTTAGGAGATATTACAACAGAAACTCATTCTGGTGGCGGAATGAAGAAAATGTTAGGTCGCGCTTTTTCAGGTGAAAGTTTATTCTTAAGTCGTTATACTGCTAATACTAATTCTCAAATTGCTTTTGCATCTTCTTTCCCAGGCAATATTATTGCAAAAGAGCTTGGAGTTGGTGAAAGTATTGTTGCACAAAAAACAGCATTTTTAGCATCTACTGAAGGAATGGAACTAAGTGTCTTCTTTCAAAAGAAAGGAACAGCAGGTTTCTTTGGTGGTGAAGGCTTTATTATGCAAAAGGTTACTGGACCGGGAACTGCGTTTTTTGAAATTGATGGAAGTACGAAGACTTATAACTTAGCAGCAGGAGAACGTTTAGTCTGTGATACTGGTTTAGTTGCCTTGATGGATGAAACGTGTAAATTAGAGATTGTTACTGTTAAAGGAATTAAAAACAAATTATTAGGTGGCGAAGGTTTCTTTGATACTGTTGTAACAGGACCAGGACAAGTTGTTGTACAAACAATGACAATTGGTGGATTTGCTCAAAGTATTATGCCCTTTATGGGAGGCGCCAAATAAACGAATTATATAAATAAAGAAATGAATTCAACCTCACTAATTTACTGATAAATTAGTGAGGTTTTTTAATTAAAATTAAATTAAAACGAAAGTTTTTTTGTTGTTTTTTTTAAAAGGTAGATTTTTATATTTTGAAATAAAAATAAAAAAAAGTAGAACTAAGTTGGAAATCTAATTTTTTTTAATGATTATACGAATAAAAAGTAGTTTATGTGTTTATTTTATTCGTTTTTCTGCTATAATTGTAGCTACATCGTTTTCTGAGGAAATGGTGAGAATAAATCAGCTAAAGGGGAAGATAGAGTGGAACGAGTGTATAATTTTTCAGCAGGACCAGCCGTATTGCCTGTTTCTGTTTTAGAGCAAGTACAAGCCGAGTTGCTTTCATACAATGGAAGTGGAATGTCAGTGATGGAATTAAGTCATCGTTCCTCATGGTTTCAACAAATCATTGATGATGCTGAGTCCTTATTAAGAGAGTTGATGAATATTCCAGATAATTACCAAGTTCTCTTCTTACAGGGTGGTGCTAGTTTGCAGTTCAGCATGATCCCAATGAATTTAGCAAATCGTCAAAAAGTGGCGTATGTAAATACTGGATCGTGGTCTGAAAAGGCGATTGAAGAAGCTGAAAAAATCGTTGGATTGCAAGTCAAAGTAGTAGCTAGTTCAAAAGAAAATAAATTCACTTCGGTTCCCCAAATTCCTGCTACTTCAGATGAATTTGATTATTTACACATTACAACAAACAATACGATTGAAGGAACTTGCTATTTTTCAGCTCCAACCAATAGTCAAGTCCCTGTTATTGCTGATATGTCATCAAATATCCTATCAAGTGAGTACAATGTTGCGGATTTTGGATTGATCTATGCTGGAGCGCAAAAAAATATTGGTCCAGCAGGGTTAACAGTAGTGATTGTACGTGAAGATTTAATTGCTGAAAGTAAGGAGAATCTTCCTTCAATGTTGGATTATCAATTGCAAGCTAAAAATGGTTCAATGTACAATACTCCACCTACTTTTGCTATTTATGTAGCTAAATTGGTTTTTGAGTGGATCAAAGAACTTGGTGGTGTTGCAGCTATTGAAAAGTTAAATCGCCAAAAAGCTGAGCTTTTATATACGTATTTAGATAAATCAACCTTATTCTCTTCTCCAGTGGAGCCAAATTCACGTTCTTTGACTAATATTCCATTTGTAACTGGAAATGAAGCGTTAGATAAAAAATTTGTTCAGGAAGCAGAGAAAGCAAACTTTGTAAATTTAAAAGGCCATCGTTCAGTTGGTGGGATGCGGGCTAGCTTGTATAATGCATTTCCAATTGAAGGTGTTCAAGCGCTAATTGAATTTATGCAGAAATTTGCTGAAAATGAGGGGGAAATATAGATGGTTTTTCATATAAAAACGTATAACGCAATTGCAGAAGAAGGATTGCAAAAATTTGAAGGTGCTGAGTATCAAGTAAATCAAAGTGAGTCCCCAGATGCCCTGTTAATTCGCAGTCAAAATCTTCATGATATTGAGATACCAGATAGTGTTTTGGCAGTTGGACGTGCAGGTGCAGGGGTAAATAATATTCCAGTTGAAGAGTATACAGAAAAAGGTGTTGTTGTTTTCAATACGCCGGGTGCCAATGCGAATGCAGTGAAAGAGTTAGTTTTAGCGAACTTATTTATGTCAGCTCGCCCAATTTTAAATGGAGCGGCTTGGACACGAACTTTAGCGACAGATGATCCTAATGTTGAAGCCGTTGTTGAAGCCGAAAAAAAACGCTTTGTTGGGACTGAACTACAAGATAAAAAATTAGGAGTAATCGGACTTGGTGCGATTGGAGCGATGGTGGCTAATGATGCATATCGTCTAGGAATGAATGTTGTCGGCTATGATCCTTATGTTTCGGTTGATACAGCTTGGAATATTTCAAGTCGGGTGAAACGCGCATTAACGATTGAGGAAGTTTTAGCAACTTCTGATTATCTAACGATTCATATTCCTTTAATGTCACAAACAAAGCATATTATTAATGCTGAAAAATTAGCTCTAGTTAAAGAAGGAGCTACCTTGTTGAACTTTTCTCGTGGTGAATTGGTTGACAATCAAGCGGTTTTACAAGCAATTGAAGCAGGTAAATTAAATCAATACATCACTGATTTTGCAGCACCAGAATTGATTGCTACTAAAAATGTTTTAGTTTTACCTCATCTAGGTGCTTCAACGCTGGAAGCCGAAGTAAACTGTGCTAAAATGGCGGCTCGCACGTTGAAATATTATTTAGAAACTGGAAATATCAAGCGTTCTGTGAATTTTCCAACAGTAGATATGAATTTTCAAGCACCATTTCGTTTATCTTTAATTCACCGTAATGTTCCGAGCATGGTAGGAACTATGACGATTGAGTTAGCGAACCAAGGCATTAACATTGTGAATATGATTAATCGCAGTAAAGGTGAATATGCGTATACTTTAATTGATCTAGAGGATATTTCAACAGAGCAATTAGCTCGAATTGTTGAGAAATTAGAAAGTGTTGAAGAGATTATTAGCGTGCGAACAATTGAAAATCAAGTTGTGTATGCATAACTTGACTGACGTAAATCAGAAGGTTGGCTTTATGCAAAATAAATTTTTTATGTTAAGGAGTTTGATAATTAAATGGTAAAAATCAAAGCTTTTAAAGGGATTCGTCCAAATACTCAGGATGCTCAGAAGATTGCGTCTTTGCCTTATGATGTTTTAAATACAGAGGAAGCCCGCGTTTTGGGTGACAAAAATAGTCAATCGTTTTTACACATTGACAAGGCTGAGATTGATTTAGCAAAAGAGGTTTCTCCATACGCAGACGAAGTTTATCAAAAGGCTGCTGAGAATTTGCAAACTTTCTTGCAAAAAGAGTGGTTAATTAAAGAGACTACAGAAAAATTTTATATTTATGAACTAACCATGAATGGACGTAGTCAGACGGGGTTAGTGGTGTGTACATCCATTGATGATTATCTAAATGAAAAGATTAAAAAGCATGAATTTACTCGTGAGGAAAAAGAGCTTGATCGAATTCGTCACGTGGATACGTGTGATGCGAATACAAGTCCAATTTTTTTAACGTATCGAGAAAATCAAGGAATTAATCAACTGATTACAGATTGGGTAAAAGAGCATCAAGCTTTATATGAGTTTACTAGCTTCCATGAAGTCACTCATCGAGTGTGGGAAATTAACGATACTGCAATAATTCAAGACTTAGAAGATTTATTTGCAGCAAAAGTTCCTTATTTGTATATTGCTGATGGTCATCATCGAACAGAGTCGGCTGTAAAAGTTGGCTTACAACGACGTCAGGAATTTCCAGCTGCTCCAGAAAATGCTGAATTTAACTATTTCTTATCTGTGTTGTTTCCAAAAGAACAATTAGACATTCTTGATTACAATCGAGTGGTAAATGTTCCGATATCGGTCGATTTTCTAGCAGATTTAGCAGAAATTTTTACGGTCACAAAAGTCGGCAAAGAAATTGTGAAACCAGAAAAAGCTAAGACCATTGGTATGTATTTGGCGGGCGATTGGTATCAATTAGAGGCCAAATCAGACATCATTTCAGAAGATCCTGTTGCTAGTTTGGATGTGTCTATTTTACAAGAGCATGTGTTAACTGCACTTTTTGATATTCAAGATATTCGGACAGATAAACGGATTGATTTTGTTGGAGGAATTCGTGGTTTAGGTGAATTGGTTGAATTAGTAGATAGCGGTGCTTATACGGTAGCATTTGCGATGTATCCAACTACTATGGAAGATTTATTAAATGTTGCAGATAGTGGTCAAATAATGCCGCCAAAATCAACATGGTTTGAGCCTAAATTATTAAGTGGTCTTTTTGTTCATGATTTGGAAAGTTCAACAAAATAGCATTTATTTTTTAACCCTTTAGACTTGTTTCTTGAGCTTATGAATAGTAAGCTAGTGGAGAAAGAATGTAAATCAAATTTAGAGGTGAAATGGAATGAAAAAAGCACTTATTATTGGTGGTTACGGTACGATTGGTTCAGCTGTAACTGAGGCATTAAAAGAATCTTATGATGTGATTACCGCTGGTCGAACTCAAGGTGACGTCCATGTAGATATGAATTCGATTAAAAGCATTAAAGAGATGTTTGAAACAGTTGGAAAAGTAGACGCAGTGATTTTTACGGCGGGAGCGGCTTACTTTGGTCCACTTGAGGGAATGACACCAGAAAATAATTTAATCAGTATTAGTGGAAAGCTTTTAGGGCAAGTGAATACAGTATTATTAGGAACTGAGTATGTAAATGACAATGGAAGTTTTACGTTAGTTACAGGTATCATGATGGATGATCCGATTTATCAAGGAGCTTCTGCAGCGATGGCTAATGGCGGTGTGCGTGCATTTGCAAAATCAGCAGCGTTGGAGTTACCTAGAGGGATTCGGATTAATACCGTTAGTCCAAATGTCTTAGAGGAATCGTGGGATAATTATCAAGAATTATTTGTTGGATTTAATCCAGTTCCAGTTGCTAAAGTAGCTAATGCTTTTGTCAAAAGTGTTCAGGGGTTACAAACTGGGGAAAGTTACGAAGTATATTAATGAAGAGATAAAGGCAGTTTTAGTTTTCTATATGAGAATTAAAGCTGCTTTTTTTACTAGTGTTAGAGAGAAATAGTTTAAAGTATACGTTCATTTATTTTCTTGGTATACTAATGCTGAAAGAAATTAGACTAGACTTTTTTAGGATTTACAATCAAATAGAGCGCATTTTTTGGAGGAATTTAGTATGGAACTTAAATTAGAAGTTGTGATTACAGATACGCAAACAACCATTCAATTGAATCATAACCAAGATCGGATTACAATCACGGATACTGAGACAAATGAAGTCAAAGTGGAACAACCAAGTGTTTATTTTTTAGTGCAAGATCAGACAATTGTTCATATTGGGCAAGCAACAAAAAAAATGAAGTATGATGGAACAGAATTTAATAAAATCATTGCCATTTATCCATCGTGGGAAGTTGAATTGCCTTATCTGGAACAAATCTTTATTGCTGAAGCGTTAGAAAATGGTGTTCTTCTTCAAGATGTTGCTAAGGAAGAGAGTAAAATTCCAAAAAGCCAAGTAAAAACGATTACTGAATATAAAGATGAAATTTTATTGATTCTTGAAAAATTTGGTTACCCATTGCATGTTAAGGCGCCAAAGCCTGAAGTGAAAGTAGCTAAAAAATCAGCAAAAGCACGACATAGATGGACAAAAGAAGTTAGCCAAATTGAATTTTTTGTAGATACTAGAGAAAGTAAAGCGACCGTTATGTGGCAAAAAAGAAATGAAATGCTACTAAAAGCAGGAGCAAAAATGATGCCGGTAGCACCGCTAAATAAAGATGGTTCAGTTGGTTTTTCTGCAAAAATGGGGGATAAATTGAGAGCAGATTATGCAGATAAATTTAAAAATTTTGTAACAACGGAAGACATGATTTTAAAAAGTGTCAATGAAGTTGGATTATTTTTGTATTATGCTGGGACAAATAGTTGGTTAGAGTTATTGGATACTGGTGGGAAATCAATCGATGCATGGACAAGAGTTGATTAAAAGCATTTTTTAGTAAGAAAATGGAATGAATGGATGATAATAATCCTTTCGATTTGATTAGAAAGAAGAGTCAATTGTTAAAAGATTATATAAAGTGGCTTATGTAATTGAAAAATAAAAAATTAGTAGTAATATTTCTTTGTTTATGGTATCGTAGTAACATATGAAATGTTAAGACGGGAGGGCAATAAATTTGTATAACACACTTTTACTTGCTATATTAGTAATTTCGGTTTTATTAATTATTGTTATCACTATGCAACCAACTAAAACAAACAGCGCTTCAAGTGCCTTGACAGGCGGAGCAGAGCAATTATTCGGTAAACAAAAAGCTCGTGGATTTGAAGCAGTTTTGCAACGTGTAACAGTAGTACTAGGAATAGGTTTCTTTGTACTAGCACTAGCGCTTGCTTATTTAACAGCTAATGGGATGAAATAAACTGATAGAATGAACCACCTGTTTTCAAAAAACAGGTGGTTTTTGTTTTGATTTTTAGAGGTGTTTATAAATCAATTCCACCACCTTTTACGAAGAAAATAATCGCTTTGGTTTTATTTATACTTAAAATACAGTAAAATAATAACTAGAAGAGTTCAAGGAGGAATTTCTAATGCCAAAAATTGCTTTACCACAACCTTTTTTCTTTGAAAATGGTCCTCGTGCAGTTCTGTTACTTCACGCGTATACAGGAAGTTCCAATGATATGCGTATGCTAGCACGAGCATTAGAAAAAGAAAATTATACAGTTTATGCCCCTCATTTTAAAGGTCACGGAACTTTAGAACCAACGGATATCTTAAAGGCAAATCCAAGTGATTGGTGGCAAGATACTCAAGATGGATTAGCTTTTTTACATGAAAAAGGGTATCAAGATATTGCTGTATTTGGTTTATCCTTAGGTGGTATTTTTGCGACAAAAGCGATGGAAGAAGAAACAATTCTTGGAGTAGGAACATTATGCTCTCCTTTATATCTCAATGAAAACAATCAGGTTGTCCCGACTTTTTTAAGATACGTACAAACAGTTAAAAAAATAGCGGGATTATCGGAAGCAGAAATTGTACGTGACTTACCGAAAATAAAAATTGGTGTGGAACAACAGTTACAAGCAATTGCTGATTATTTACCACCGATTCAACATAAAATCGCAGCTATTACAAAACCATTTTTTATCGCCCAAGCGGGGCAAGATGAATTAATAGATGCACAATCAGCCTATGAATTGCAAGAAGCTCTTGTACAAGCTCCTGTTTCCTTTCATTGGTACGAAAATAGTAGCCATGTGATAACAGTAGGAAAAGAACATCATGCATTGGAAAAAGATGTTTTAACTTTTCTTAATCAGTTATCCTGGAATGAGGGATAGAATATGACAAATAAAAATGAAATGAAGGAAGCAATTATTGCTTACCTTGAAGGCAGCTCGAAAAAATCGTTTGCTGTCAAAGATATCAGTGAAGGCATGGGGTTAACTAGTGCTGCTGATTTTAAAATGCTCGTTGGTGAGTTAGCTAAAATGGAACGTGAAGGTCACTTAAAATTAAATAAAAAAGGGCATTTTAAATTGCCAAATAAAAAACCAGTATTAACCGGGATTTTCCGTGCAAATGATCGTGGCTTTGGCTTTGTATCTATCGAAGATGAGGATGATGATATTTATATTCCCCAAGGTCATACAAACTTTGCCTTAGATGGTGATGTGGTTACGGTAGATATTACTCGTGTACCTGAACCTTGGAATGATAAAGGTGCAGAAGGTGTAGTAGATTCTATTGTTGAGCGTAAGTTCCATCAATTAGTTGGTGAATTTTATGCCTATGATGATGAAGGTATTGCTGAAACAGAGTTATATGGATATGTCGTTCCACAAGATAAAAAAATTAATGATATGCAAGTTTTTATTGAAGCTAAAGGAATTAAACCAGTTGATGGTGCCATTGTATTAGTAGAAATTACGTATTATCCAGATTTAGCTTTTCCAAAAAGTATGCAAGGGTTGATTAGCAAAACGATTGGGCATAAAAATGACCCAGGTGTAGATATTTTAGCAATCGTTTATAAACATGGAATTCCAACTGAATTTCCAGAAGCCGTTCTCAAGGAAGCTGATGCAGTTCCAGAAGTTATTTCTGAATCAGATCGAGAAGGTCGTCGTGATTTAACGAAAGAAATGATTGTGACGATTGATGGTGAAGATGCAAAAGACTTAGATGATGCGGTTACTGTTCGTCGTTTAGATAATGGTAATTATCATTTAGGAGTGCATATTGCTGATGTTTCCTATTATGTAACTGAAGATAGTGCCTTAGACGGTGAAGCCTTTGAACGGGCAACCAGTGTTTATTTAACGGATCGTGTGATTCCAATGTTGCCACATCGTTTATCAAATGGACTATGTTCTTTGAATCCTCATGAAGATCGTTTAACCATGAGCTGTGAGATGGAAATTAATGCCGCTGGTGAAGTCGTGAAACATGAGATTTTCCCAAGTGTCATTCATTCATCAAAACGAATGACATATACTGCTGTCAATCAGATTTTAATGGAGAAAGATCCAGCTATTATTGCTGAAAATCAAGAGTTTGTTCCAATGTTTGAATTAATGGGGGAACTGCATGAAATTTTAGTAAATAAACGAAAATCTCGTGGTGCGATTGATTTTGAAGCACCAGAAGCACAAATTTTAGTGGATCAAAATGGTCATCCAGAAGAAATCGTGATGCGTCATCGTGGAATTGGTGAGCGTTTGATTGAATCCTTTATGCTTTCAGCTAATGAAACAGTTGCCGAACATTATTTCAAATTAGATGTCCCTTTCATTTATCGTGTTCATGAACAGCCAGATAGTGATCGGATGCAACGCTTTATGGAATTTGTAACAGCCTTTGGTATTTTAATGAAGGGAAGTAGCGGCGAGGTTTCGCCTAAACAGCTTCAAAAAGTGTTACGTGAGGCTGAAGGAAAACCAGAAGAAGCAGTGATTTCGACAATGATGTTACGGAGCATGAAACAAGCGAAGTATGATTCAGAAGCCTTAGGACATTTTGGTTTAGGGGCAGAATTTTATTCGCATTTCACTTCACCAATTCGTCGTTATCCAGATTTAATCGTTCATCGTTTGATTCGAGCATATGCTGTGAATGGAATTGGCAACGAAGAAAAGGTTAAATGGGCGAGTAAGCTACCTGAAATTGCTGAACAAAGCTCTAAAATGGAGCGTCGTGCAGTTGATGCAGAGCGTGAAACAGATTCATTGAAGAAAACAGAGTATATGGCTGATAAAGTTGGCGAAATATACGATGGCGTGATTAGTTCTGTCACTAAATTCGGTATTTTTGTTGAATTGCCTAATACAATTGAAGGTCTGATCCATATTTCAAATATGAGAGAAGATTACTTTGAGTTTATTGAGAATCATATGATGCTAGTTGGTGAACGAACGGGAGTTAGCTACCGTATTGGTCAAGGAGTTAAAATTAAAGTAACGAAAGCTGATGTAGAAACGCGTGAAATTGACTTTGAATTGATTCCTGATCCAAATGCTCCTAAAGTTCCAGTGATCGATCGTCCTAAAAAAGGACGCGGTGGCAATCGTGAGGGAGATCGTCGTCGTGGAAATGGCGGCAAACCTAGTTATAATAAAGGGAAATCTTCTTCTGAAGGCGGAGCTAAAAAAAGTAGCGGTAAGAATACAGGAAAATTAAAAGTAGCGATTAATGAGAATGGTCCTAAAAAAGGGAAAAAGACAACTGGTGGAAAAGGCAAGAGTCCTTTTTATACGAGTGTTGCTAAGCCAAAGAAGAAAAAGAAAAAATAACTAAATTAAGCAGACGTTTAGGGAGGCGAAAGATTCAATGCCAAAGCATGAAGGAAAGTTAGTTGCTCAAAATCGAAAGGCCAGACATGATTATACAATTATTGATACTGTAGAAGCAGGGATGGTTTTACAAGGTACTGAAATCAAATCTATTCGTGGTGCTCGGATTAATTTAAAGGATGGATATGCTCGTATTTACAAGGATGAAATCTTTTTGCATAATGTGCATATTAGTCCTTATGAGCAAGGAAATCAATTTAACCATGATCCATTGAGAGTCCGTAAATTATTGTTGCATAAAAAACAAATTGCCCGTTTAGTCAATGAAACTAAAGGAACAGGGATTACCTTAGTTCCTTTGAAAGTTTACATTAAAAATGGCTATGCTAAAGTTTTAATTGGCTTAGCTAAGGGTAAGAAAAATTATGATAAGCGTGAAGATTTGAAACGCAAAGATGCCAAACGTGATATGGATCGTATGATGAAGATCCGTTAAATGGTGAATAAGATAGCTTGTTGTTGATGTGACTATTCATATTGGCAACAAGCTATTTTTATAGAATAATAGAGTTGGTTAATGAAAGATAAAAATAATTTTTTTGGAAGTTAAATGAAGGATATGTCCACTCTGATTAAATAGTCTACCTTTATTATTTAAATGTATAGACAAATTATTCGGATGTCTGTATAATCAAATATGTAAAGGAAGTTTAAACGACTTTAATTAGCGAGATAAGGAGCGGATAATATGGTGAAATATGAATTTCCAAAGGATTTTTGGTGGGGTTCGGCAGCAAGTGGACCACAAACAGAAGGTGTTTATGATGGCGATGGTAAAGGTGAAAGTTTATGGGATTTTTGGTATCAAACAGAACCTGAAAAATTCTTTAATCAAGTAGGTCCAGAGAAAACATCACGCTTCTATCAAAAGTATGCAGAAGACATTCAGTTAATGAAAGAAACGGGTCATACAAGCTATCGAACGTCAATTCAATGGAGTCGTTTAATTCCTAATGGAACGGGTGAAGTGAATCCACAAGCCGTTGAATTTTATAATAAAGTGATTGATGAGTTGATTGCGAATGATATTGAACCATTTATCAACTTATACCATTTTGATATTCCAATGGCGTTGCAACGTGAAGGTGGCTGGTTAAATCGTAAAACAGTGGATGCCTATGTTGTTTTTGCTAAAACATGTTTTGAACTATTTGGTGATCGTGTGAAGAAATGGTTTACACATAATGAACCGATTGTTCCGGTTGAAGCAGGTTATTTATATCAATTCCATTATCCAAATGAAATTAATTTACGTCATGCAGTGCAAGTTGGTTTTCATGAGTTATTGTCTAGTGCCAAAGCGATTGAGGCTTATCATGCAATGAAGCTAGATGGTGAGATTGGTATTATTTTAAACTTAACTCCGAGCTATCCAAGAGATGAAACGAATCCAGCAGATGTGAAAGCAGCAGCAATTGCCGATGCATTCTTTAATCGTTCCTTCTTAGATCCATCTGTTAAAGGAACGTTCCCGACTGAATTAGTTGAAATTTTAAAAGAAATCGATCATCTTCCAATTTATGAAGCGGATGATTTAGAAACAATTGCCAATAATACAGTCGATATTTTAGGAATTAATTACTATCAACCTCGTCGTATTAAAGCGAAAGAAACTCCAATTGATGGAACTCATGGACCAATGCCGGATGATTATTTTGATAATTATGAAATGCCTGGTCGCAAAATGAATATCTACCGTGGATGGGAAATTTACGAAAAAGGTATTTATGATATTTTAACAAATGTTCGCGAAAACTACGGCAATATTCGTTGTTACATCTCTGAAAATGGGATGGGTGTTGAGAATGAGGAACGCTTTATTAATGAAGCGGGTCAAGTTGAAGATGATTATCGCATTGATTTTGTGAAAGATCATTTACGTTACGTTCATCAAGCGATTCAAGAAGGCAGTAATGTTCAAGGCTATCATATGTGGACTTGTATGGATAATTGGTCATGGGCAAATGCTTATAAAAACCGCTATGGCTTTATCTCAGTGAATTTAGATAAAGAAGGCGAGCGTACGATTAAGAAAAGTGGACATTGGTTTAAACAAATGACAGAGGCTCATGGTTTTGATGATTAAAGATTAAATAAGTATCGGTTTGAGAAGAAAAGATAACTTTTCTTCTCAAACCTTTTTTTGCTAGGCAAATTTTGGCGCATTTTTGAGTTTGTTTGATACAATAGGAGAGAATAATAGCAATGAAGGGAAGCGAAGTAAAATGACAATTTATGATTTTACCGTAACTGAAATGAATGGTCAAAGTACAACTTTAGCAAAATATCAAGATTATGTTGTATTGATTGTAAATACAGCGAGTAAATGTGGCTTTACACCGCAATTAGAAGGCTTAGAAACACTTTATGAAGCCTATAAGGATCAAAAATTTGTTGTTTTAGGTTTTCCATGTAATCAATTCTTAATGCAAGATCCAAAAAGCAATGAGGAAATTATGGAATTTTGTCAGTTGAATTATGGTGTTCATTTCCCGATGCATGAAAAAATCAAAGTCAAAGGCAAACATGCAGATCCGCTGTATCAATATCTTGTTAAAGAAACCGACGATAAAAAAATTGAATGGAATTTTACGAAATTCTTAATTGGTCGCGATGGAAAAATTGTAGAGCGTTTTGGTTCTAAAGTTGCTCCAGAGGAGATTACTTCGGATATTGAAGCTGAGTTGGCTAAATAAGTTAAACGAGCAAAAAGAGCTGGAAACAATGAGTTTGTTTTCAGCTCTTTTTCTCGTTTAAAGGTTAGTAAAAATTAGCCTCTTTTATTTTAGTCAATGAGTCTTTTTTCTAAGTAATACTTTGTTGTTTCTTCGAGAGGAACTCCTTGGAGATGCCCAAAAATAGTATAGCCATGTTTTTGATAGAATTTTGGAGCTTGCCAACTCATTGTTTCTAGAACAATTAAAGTACAATTCTTTTTTCTAGCAATAGCTTCAATAGCAGTTAGCAACTGACTGCCAATTCCGTTTTTTTGTTTTGCAGAATCAATGGCTAATAAGCTGATGTGTAGATGATTCCAACTAATTTCACCTGTGATTCCACCAAGATAGTCATTCGTATCGCTGAAGGCAGCTAGTGAGATGAATTTCTTTTCAAATGGGGGAACATGGAATTTTTGGTCACGGCTATTTTTTTCTAGTAAACTTGCTAGTTTTTGATTGTTTTCAGCTAAGTCAATTTCTTTGATATGCATAAAAAGTCCTCCTAAAAATTCTTAATTGTAAATTTCATAGCTTACAACATTGCTGTCTGGTTTTTTAAATTCTTGTCGCAAATAGTGTAAATAAGTTCCAGGAGAAAGAATTCCATTTTGTTTTAGTAGATCAATTCCAGTGGCCTCTAAGAGGGTATCTGCTAGTAGCACACAATTGCTAGTTAAGACAAAATAGGATTTAAAAGGTTCTTTATGGAATTTGTAAAATTGAGCATCGATTTGATCGTATACTTCACTGGCGTAGTCTGTATAATCCGCAGTTGTGGCTTGTTCACCGCTCATTAAGGCTAGTTCTAACTTAGAGTGCCATTGATAGGCCTCTTCCTTTAGTTCAGCTAAAGCGCCTCGTACAGCTAGCAATTGTTCATCCGTTAATGAAATACCAAATCCAAATAAAGTTTTTTGGCTATAGCGAATGCAGAAGGGAATGTACTCTTCCTTACTAGAATGCATTAACACGCCATCTCCCATTGTGTCAAACAAATGAAAAGAATGTTCATCGTAATTGCCATAAGAAATAATTTCACCATCAAAGTATAAATCTAAGTGACCAATCGCACCGAAACTTTTTTCAGTAACGTGGATAAAAATTTCTAAATTCGGGATTTGGTCATTTTTTTTATCAATAAAATCAGGAATTGCATTTGGTTCAGTACTTGGTTTCAGGAAAGTTGTTGTTTCTTTTAGAACCATTTTAGGGATAAAAGCTTCGACAATACTAGGTAGTGAAATTCGGATTTTGCGTTTAAACTGATCAATTTTCGTTCGCTCTAAAAAATTTAATAAGAAAAAATAAAGATTAACAAAGCCGTACATTAAAAAATATAAACCAAAAATATTTAAGGTTTGATCGAGATTGAAAAAAGGGGAAAAGAGTAATAAAAAGCCAATTGTTAGCAGAAAAATACCACTGACTAAAAGTTGATACCAACCAGGTAAACGGCTTTTTCGTAAAGTTCTGTAGTTAATGAATTTAGCAAATCCCTTAATTGCTGTATATCCACCAAAAAGCATCATTAATAGGTGGATTGGGACAATTGGCAAATAATAAATGATAAAACCAATGACCAGCTTAATTACACTATCTTGAAGTAGCTTCCAATCCTGACCTCTTTGAAGGAGGAAACGAACGAGATGAGAAAGTCCATCAATCAAAAAAGCAAGAGCAACTAAGAAGAATAGGGGGAAAAAGATGGTTTCATTAAAAACCATAATGAGAGTGCCCGCACCAATGAGTAAACTACCAGTTAAAAATAAAATAAGTTGATTTTGAGATTTTGCAGACATATAGATTAGAGCCTTTCTGAGTAAAAAATTATTTCTATACGGACTTAAAAAAAGATGTTATATAAAGCTAGTTTACCATTATATAAGGAGAAATTAAAGTCGCTAGGTACTGAAAGCAGTAAAAGCTGATAAGAAGAAAATTTATAGGAAATGGTACATCTAACTTGGTTTTTTGGGAGTAGATAAAGCAAGAGTCTTTTTTTAATTTTTTTTCATGTTATAATAATTGGTATATGTACAAAAAGTAAGTAGTGTTTAGTGAAAACACTAAAGTAATGGGGGGAGAAAATGAAAGCTAAAGAAAAATATTTAAGATTAATGGCAAAGGAATTTCCAACAATCGGTGATACAGTGAGTGAAATTATCAATTTAGAGGCAATTTTAAATTTACCGAAGGGAACGGAACATTTTATTAGTGATATCCATGGTGAGTATGATGCGTTCCAACATGTGCTACGAAATGGATCAGGAAATGTGAAGCAGAAGATTAAAGAAGTGTTTCATAATCAATTGAGCCAAGAAGAAATCAATCAGTTGGCAACTTTAATTTATTATCCAAAGGAAAAGGTTCAACGAATCATTAGTCAATTTGAAACTCAGGATGAAATCAATGATTGGTATTGTTTGACATTAACTCGTTTGACTGAGCTTTGTAGTTTAGTGGCTTCAAAGTATACTCGTTCTAAGGTTCGCAAAGCGTTGCCGAAAGAGTTTGCTTATATTATTGAAGAATTGTTATTCAAATCGTTGGATAATCTAGATAAAAAGGATTATTACGATGAAATTATCCAAAGTATTATTGACTTAGATCGTGGAAGTGAATTTATTTGTGGCATTTCGTATCTGATTCAACAGTTGGTTGTGGATCATTTACATGTGGTGGGAGATATTTATGACCGTGGACCTTTTCCTGATAAGATCATGGATACATTAATGGATTATCATTCTGTTGACATTCAATGGGGAAATCATGATATTTTATGGATGGGTGCAGCGAGTGGTTCGGCTGTCTGTTTAGCAAATGTAATCCGAATTAGTGCTCGTTATGACAATCTATCTATTCTAGAAGATGGCTACGGAATTTCTTTACGCCCTTTATTAACGTTTTCTGATATGACTTACGCTGATGATCGCAATGATTATTTTAAACCAAAGATTAATCCTGAGCATGAAGATTATTTAAGTGAAGAAATTCGTCAAATTAGTAAAATGCACCAAGCGATTGCGATTATCCAGTTTAAATTAGAAGGCGAGATTATTTCAAGACGACCGGAGTTTGAGATGGATTCACGTTTGGTGTTGTCTAAGATTGATTATGAACAAGCAACGATTGAGTTAAATGGGGAAATATATCCTTTAAAACATGGCTATTTTCCTACGATTGATCCAGAAAATCCCTATCAGTTGACTCCTGATGAAGCTCAGCTAGTTGATAAGTTAATTTTGGCTTTTAAAAATAGTGAACGGCTGCAAAAGCATGTGGCATTCCTTTTAAAGAAGGGGCATATGTATCTAGCTTATAATAATAATCTGCTATTACATGGTTGCTTACCGTTAAATGCTGATGGTAGTTTTATGGAATTAGTCATTGATGGTACGCCTTATAGTGGAAAGCAGTTATTGGATAAATTTGAAGAGGACTTACGTTTAGGCTATCAAATTAAAGGTGCTGCTAAGGAAAAATATTTAGATATGATTTGGTATTTGTGGACTGGGGCAGCTTCTTCACTTTTTGGAAAAGATCAGATGACTACTTTTGAACGTTATTTCATTTCTAATAAGGATACGCACACAGAACGAAAAAATCCGTATTATCATTTACGAAATCTACCTGAGGTTTGTGAAGTAATCTTGACTGAATTTGGCTTAGATCCGGAATTGGGGCACATTATAAATGGTCACACACCTGTTAAAGAACGAATCGGTGAAGATCCAATCAAAGCGAATGGCAAATTAATCGTTATTGATGGTGGTTTTTCTAAAGCTTATCAAAAAACGACTGGTTTAGCAGGATATACCTTATTGTATAATTCTTATGGCATGCAATTGGCCTCACATCAGCCCTTTAGTTCAAAAAAAGAGGCTATTGAGAGTGAACAGGATATTCTTTCAACCCGACGTGTGATTGACCGTGAGCTTAGGCGTAAAAAAGTTCGAGAAACGGATAATGGAAAAGAATTAATGAAACAGTTAGTTGATTTAAAAGAGTTGTTAGCAGCTTATCGTAGTGGCTTTTTAAGTCAAAATAATTAATAGAGTAACGAGAAGAGAATTTTTCATTTTTGAAAGTTCTCTTTTTTATGAATGAGTAAATAAGGAACAACAATTAATGAAGCTAAATAATTTATTTTTTTGAGAAGTTAAGTATGATATGATAGAGAATGCTTACTGGAAATTGGATTAGAAACTACATATTAGTAAGAAGATTGTGAATGTGCGACAGGTGAATTCTAAGGATCATGGAATGCCTGAAAAGGTTGCAACAGAAACGAAGTAGGTACTAAAAGAAACGAGGGGATAATGATTAATACTGAAGAAACGTATCTAAAATTTTTATTAAGAACGATAAAAAAACCATCTAGCGCTGATGCAACAGAAAATTCACTATATGGCTATCTTTCAATCAGCCTGATTGCGTTTTTTATTGCACTAACATCAGGTAGAATAACAGCTCAGTTAGTTGAAAACATGAGTATATTTACAACAATTTCTCCATTTATAAGTGGATTACTGACCTTTTTTAAGATAATCCTTTTTTTAGGTGCTCTTTTAATGGCAGATATTGTATTAACGTATGGTATCATTGTAATTATGTATAAAAGAAAAGTGGATTTTAATCAATTTGTGACACGATTTATGGGCTTATTTAGTTTTGCTGTCCCTGTAGCTGTTGTCATTGGATTGCTAGGATTTGTTTTTGGTTTAGCCATGGTGAACGTCATTGGATATTTGTTAGTTAGTATCTTTATTGGCTATTTAACTGCTTTTAATTATCTGTTAATTCAAACGAAGCAAGGGAACGGCGTGGATTTTATTTATGTATTGTTAACAAGTAATCTTGTTTATCTTATTGGGATTTCTAGTTTATTAAAGTCAGTCTTTGCACCACTTATTGGTTCATTTTTTTAAATAGAATATAGTTTTATAAACAAATAGGATATAAATCAAAATTTCTTTTGAGCTATATCCTATCTTCTTTTGATTTGATTAAATTTGAGTTTAATGAGAGCTCTCCAATAAGCGACAATCGTTTTTACGAACGATTAACTTACCATGATACTTTTCTTCTAAAGCTTTATCTGAATTTAGTACAACGATCAAGAATGAATTTTCATAGACTTTTTCGATGTAACCCTCAAATTCTTTATCTTCAACGGTGAATACGATTTGATCTGCATATTCCATTGTTTTTCGCCTCCAAACTGCTTAAAAACTAGCTTAAATTTTTGAATAACATCATTATGCAATAAAATGTTAAAATAATAAAATGCAAATTCGCATATTTTCTGAAAGAGAGGTCATTTATGGCTAATTTAGGTCAACGAATTAAAGTAATTAGAAAGAAAAGCAATATGACACAGAAAATTTTAGCAGAGAAAATTTGTTCTCAAAGTGTTTTAAGCCGGATTGAGAATGACAATGAAACGCCTAATGCAGTGGTTTTACACCAATTATGTGAACGTTTAGGAATTACTGTGGAGCAAGTTCTATCAACGAATCTTCAAAATATTTCAACCAATACAGATACGTTGAAGAAATTGCGAATTTTATTTGACAATAATCGATATACTGAGTTGCTAGAGTATCTGAAAGAAAGTAAGTGTATCAATGAGCTTCATGAGGATGTTGAATTGCAATTTTATTATTATTGTTTAGGCAGTTGTCTTTATTATTTAGAACAGGATTATAAGGGAGCATTGCATGATCTTCAATTGGCGCTAAATTATACGTATTCACCAAATAATCATTATTATACCAACTCCGAAGTTCTAATTTTAAGCTGTATTGGGAAAACGTATTATTCAATGGGACAAGAGCAAGAGGCTTTTTATTATTTACATGAAAGCTTAGCAGCAATTCCACGAGTAGCAATTAATGAAAATGCTTATTTACTAACACGTATTTTCCATAATATTGCAACAACCCATACAATGAATGGAACATATGATGAAGCGCAAATTTATTTGGATAGAGGGATTAAATTTGCGAATGAATTACACAATAGTTATTATTTAGCGGAGTTATTTGTTGAAAAAGCAGCTATTTATCACTTACAAAAAAATGAATATTTGGCTGTTGAAGAAATGAATGTAGCTAAGGGTGTAGCAATTGCAGTAGGCAATAAAAAATTAGCCAAAGAGATTGAAGAACGGTTATTAGAATGGGAAAAAAAAAGTAATTCTTCTAGTTAAATAACGTATTCAAATCTATGGGAATGAAGCAGTTAAAATTCACTGACTTAATTTATGGAAAAATAAATTAAGTTTGATGGTAAAGAGTTGTAAATATCAATTAGAATGATTATAATATTACATGAAGTCTTAAGAAATCATTAAGCGTTTATTTTTTAAATAGGAGAAGGGGAGGTTTTTTTGTGAGCTTTGATATTGAAAGTTTAGCTCGTTTTCAATTTGCAATGACAACTATTTTTCATTACTTTTTTGTGCCATTATCAATAGGTTTGGCTTTAGTTGTTGCCACAATGCAAACGATGTATGTCGTAAAGAAAGATGATATGTACAAAGAGATGGCAAAATTTTGGGGACATATTTTCCTACTAAGTTTTGCGGTAGGAGTTGTTACTGGTATTATTCAGGAGTTTCAGTTTGGAATGAATTGGTCTGATTATTCTCGTTTTGTAGGAGATATTTTTGGAGCTCCGCTAGCGGTAGAGGCTTTATTAGCCTTCTTTATGGAATCAACTTTTATCGGTTTGTGGATGTTTGGATGGGATAAATTCAACAAGAAATTGCATCTTTTATTTATCTGGTTGGTTGTACTAGGTTCAATGATGTCAGCTTTTTGGATTTTAGTTGCCAACAGCTTTATGCAACATCCAGTTGGATATGAAATCAATAATGGTCGTGCAGAATTAAATGATTTTGGTGCATTGTTAACCAGTCCGCAAGTCTGGTATGAATTTACTCATGTAATTTTCTCAGCATTAATGTTAGGTGGCTTTGTCGTAGCTGGTTTAGCAGCATTTAGATTACTGAAAAAAGAACATACAACATTTTATTTACGTTCGTTGAATGTTGGTCTAGTGATAGGTTTGGTTTTTGCGGCCTTAACTATTTTTGCTGGAGATTTACAAACAAAAGCATTAGTGGAAGATCAACCAATGAAATTTGCTGCAACAGAAGGCTTGTATGAAGATTCTGGAGATCCAGCATCTTGGACACTAGTTGGTTGGCAAGATACGAATAAAAAAGAAACCGTTTGGTCGGTTGAGATTCCTTACTTACTAAGTATTTTATCTTTCAATAAACCATCTGGTGGCGTTCAAGGAATGCTAAGCATTAATGAAGAATTAGTGGCTAAATTTGGAAAACAAAATTATTTCCCACCAGTAAAAACATTATTCTGGAGTTTTAGAATTATGGCTGGTAGTGGTGTGTTTGTTGCTTTAGTGGCTGTTTTAGGATTATGGTTTAGTAAACGTAAGAAAAACCTGTTAGAAAAGAAATGGATGCTTTATATCATTGCTTTTTGTACGTTTGTACCATTTATTGGAACAACAGCTGGTTGGTTGATTACTGAATTAGGACGTTATCCTTGGACCGTCTATGAAGTCTTTACTATTGCTCAATCTGTTTCACCAAATGTTTCAGTGACTTCTTTATTAATTAGTAACACGATTTATTTCTTATTATTTGCTGGTTTAGGTGGCGTGATGGTTTACTTGACAATCCGTGAATTAAATCAAGGTCCTTATCATGAAGCAAAAATTAAAGATCAAGATAGTAAAGCAAATGTAGATCCATTTGAAAGGGAGGCTTTTGAATAATGGCTGATATTAGTGGGTTACAGTTACTTTGGTTTGTATTAATTGGAGTTTTATTCTCAGGTTTCTTCTTTTTAGAAGGATTTGATTTTGGTGTTGGAATGTCGACTCGATTATTAGCACGAAATCGTGAAGAGCGTAGTCAAGTTATTGGAACAATCGGACCTGTCTGGGATGCCAATGAAGTTTGGTTATTAACAGCGGGTGGGGCAATGTTTGCATCTTTCCCTAACTGGTACGCAGCTGTATTTAGTGGGTATTACTTGATTTTATTTGTTATTTTGTTTGGATTAATTATTCGTGGAGTTTCATTTGAATTCCGGAACAAAATGGCGACTGAAAAAGGACGGAATTTCTGGGATTGGACATTATTTGTCGGAAGTTTAATTCCTCCATTTTTCTTTGGCTTGTTATTTACAAGTATGGTAAGTGGGATGCCTTTAGATGCTAAAAGCAATATGATGGCAACCTTTACAGACTATTTCACTCCATTCTCAGTAGTGGGTGGAGTTGCTGTAACGTTATTGTGTTTCTTACATGGATTAAATTATATTCGCTTAAAAACGTTAGGTGAGATTCGTGAACGAGCAGAAGCCTATGCGAAAAAATTATATTTAGTTTTATTTGTTGGTTTAGTGGCCTTTGCTGGATTACTTTATGTTTCTACTGATTTCTTCGATGTTCATTTAGTATCAACTTTAGTAATTTTAGTGATTATTATTTTACTAAGTGTAGTTGCAACGTATGGTGCTTACACTGGAAAAGAAATGTTATCGTTTATCAGCAGTGGTTTAACATTAATTGGAGTAGTTGCCCTATTATTCTTCGGTTTATTCCCACGTGTAATGGTTAGTTCACTTGATTCAGCTTACGATTTATTAATTGTGAATGCCTCAAGTTCACCTTATACGCTTAAATTAATGACATGGATTTCATTATCTATTTTACCGTTTGTACTGTTGTATCAAGGTTGGAGTTACTATATCTTCCGTAAACGTATTTCTAAGGAAAAAGTGGTGGACTATTAAAAATGATGGATAAACGCTTAATGGGTTTATCTGGCATGAAGAAAATGATGATGTTGCTTGCAGGGATTTCTTTCCTGCAAGCTTTTATGATTATCTTTCAAGCGAGATATTTAGCCCTTTCAATTACTGGATTATGGAATGGTGAAGGTTTAACGAGTCAGTTTAGCCAGATGCTATTCTTTTTTTTAGCTTTTGGTGGACGACATCTATTAACCTTAATTCGCGAAAAGTTGCTGGATCATTTTTCCTATGAAAAAGGACAAGAACTACGGAAAGCATTATTAACAAAGGTTTTTTCTTTGGGCCCAAATATGGTTCAAAAATCAGGAACAGGAAATGTGGTGACAATGGCTTTAGAAGGCATTCGTCAAACAGAAAAATACATTACCTTATTCTTATCAAAAATGATGAATATGATGATTGTTCCGTGGCTGATTTTGATTTATGTGTTTATGTTAGATTTTGATTCAGGTATAACGATGATTATTGTATTTCCAATTATTATTGTGTTTATGATCGTGCTGGGATATGCAGCGAGAGGAAAAGCGGATCGTCAGTATGAAACGTACCGCGTTTTATCGAATCATTTTGTGGATTCACTGCAAGGATTAGAAACATTAAAACTGTTAGGGTTAAGTAAAAAATATCAAAAGAATGTCTATGATGTGAGTGAAAGTTATCGTAAAGCAACAATGAGTACACTAAAAATTGCAATTTTATCAACCTTTGCATTAGATTTCTTTACAACCTTGTCGATTGCTGTAATTGCTTTATTCTTGGGTTTGCGTCTGTTGGAAGGTGGTTTAACTTTGTTGCCGGCTTTAACTGTGTTGATTTTGTCACCTGAATTTTTCTTGCCATTACGAGAATTTTCTAGTGATTATCATGATACGTTAGATGGTAAGAATGCGATGGGGGCTATTCTAGATGTATTAGAATTAGAAAGCCCAACGGATAATCAAGTCTTACCAGATTCAGATGAAGGCTGGACGGCTGAAAGTCAGCTAGTAATTAAAGAGTTAAATGTTAGCTATGATAACAATGAGCAATTAGCGTTAGAGGGAATTAATTTGGAGTGGCAAGGATATGGCAAAATTGGTCTAATCGGTGCTAGTGGTTCGGGAAAATCATCTTTTATTGATACGATTGGTGGTTTTTTACCTCCAACTTCTGCCGCTGAGATTAGTCTGAATGGTGTTCAAGTGCCTCATTTTGCACAAACCAATTGGCAGAAGCAGATGCTTTATATTCCTCAAAAACCTTATTTATTCCATGATACATTAGCAAATAATATTCGTTTTTATATTCCAACTGCAAGCGATAGTGATGTGCTAGTTGCCGCAGAAAAGGCTGGTTTGAAAGAATTTATTTCTGAACTGCCAGATGGATTAGAAACCTTTATTGGTGAAAGTGGTCGAATGATGAGTGGGGGACAGGCCCAACGTGTTGCAATCGCTCGTGCTTTTTTAGATTCTGACCGAAAAATATTGCTATTCGATGAACCAACTGCTCATTTGGATATTGAAACAGAAGTTGCTTTGAAAGAGGCAATCTTACCTTTAATGGAACAACATCTAGTTTTCTTTGCAACCCATCGTTTACATTGGACAAATGAAATGGATTATATTTTAGTGATGGATCATGGGAAAATTGTGGAAGCAGGAACTCATGATGAATTAGTAGCTAAAAAAGGTGCTTATGTAACATTAATGAACCAGATGAGAGGTGGACAGCCAAATGAATAAAAATCGTAGCAAAGAAATTCGTGAAACCTTTGCCAAAGATACTTGGGTGCGTCCTTATCTGGCTAAATACCGTAAACTTTTATTTTTGGTGCTGTTCTTGGGTTTTATGACGCTATTTAGCGGAAGTGCCTTAATGTTTGTCTCTGGCTATTTAATTAGCAAGTCAGCAAGTATGGGAATTTCGATTCAAAATGGTGGCAATGAGAATATCATGCTTGTTTATGTTCCAATTGTTTTAACACGTGCTTTTGGAATAAGTCGTCCAACGTTTCGTTACGTTGAACGATTGACTAGTCATAACTGGGTATTAAAGATGACCTCAGATTTACGAGTAAAGCTCTATCGTTCTTTGGAAAAAGATGCGATTTTCTTTAAGGGAAAGTATAAAACCGGAGATATTTTAGCGGTTCTTGCTGAAGATATCGATCATATTCAAAATCTCTATTTGCGAACTATTTTCCCAACGTTAATTTCTTGGGGCATTTATGTAGTAGTCATTATTGCTCTGGGGTTATTTTCAATTCCATTTGCGATTATGATGCTGGTAATGTTAGCGATTGTGACAATTCTTTTGCCGTTAGTTTCATTATTAGTGAATGGAGCGAAGATGTATGCGCAAAAAACTGCTAGAAATGGTCTTTACGATCAATTAACAGATGCTGTTTTAGGTGTGGGTGATTGGCTGTTTAGTGGGCGTAAACATGATTTTGTTGCTAGTTATGAAGGTAGTGAGAATGAGGTTCGCCAAGATGATTCTAAGATTAAACAATTTGATCGTGTTCGAGATTTTATTGTTCAACTTATTTTTGGACTGATTGCACTGCTAGTTTTAGTCTGGACAAGTATGATTTTTAAAGGAGAACATGGTGGTGCAGCTAACTGGATTGGTGCATTTACATTAGCTGTTTTTCCATTAATTGATGCTTTTGCACCAGTTCCAAGTGCCGTTTCGGAACTGACTATCTATGAAGATTCAGTGAAACGTATGAATGCTTTACCTGAGACGGAAGAATCGCCAGAACAAATGAAATTCATGCAAATGGCTGTTGAAAAATTAGCAGGTTCAGACTTTCAACAAGTAACCATTGATTGTATTGATTTTGCTTATGAAAAAGAAAGCAACTTAGTTTTGCGAGATGTTTCATTAGAAATTCCTAAAGGCAAGAAAATTGCGATTCTAGGAAAAAGTGGAGCTGGAAAAAGTACGTTAGGTAAGTTAATTCGTGGAGATCTGAAACCGCAAAAAGGAAGTATTTGTTTAAACGATGTACCAGTTTATGAATTAGGCGATGAAGTAGCGAATTGGATAGGTGTGATTAATCAAAGCCCCTATTTATTCAATACAACCGTTTTAAATAATGTTCGCTTAGGCAATATTCATGCAAGTGATGAAGACGTGATTGCGGCTTTGTATCAAGTTGGTTTAGGTGAGATGCTGGCAAGTTTACCAGATGGGTTTCAAACGACCGTTGAGGAAGCCGGAGGACGCTTTTCTGGCGGGGAACGGCAACGCTTGGCGCTAGCTCGAATTTTATTACAAGATAGCCCGATTATTTTGTTGGATGAGCCGACAGTCGGATTAGATCCTATTACAGAGCAAATTTTATTAGATACTTTATTTACCGTATTAGCTGATAAAACAATTATCTGGATTACTCATCATTTACAGGGTGTTGATCAGATGGATGAAGTTATTTTTATTGAAGATGGTAAGATTGCAATTCAAGGAACTCCTACCCAGCTTTTAAGGGAAAATAGCCGATACCAAACACTTTATCATCTAGATCGTGGTGAAATGACTTTTTAACTATTTCAAACTAAGATAAAACTTTTTTAAGTTTTATCTTAGTTTTTTTATTTAAATAAAAGTTTAATGACTTTTTTTGCATATAGTTTATGTAAGAGCAAAATAAAATAAGTTAGGAGGTGGACAGATGTTACAGAATGATTTAGTGGAAAAAAGAGTGAGAAATACGGCGTCTATGACGAAGGCAAGAGATATAAAAGTAGCGAAATACTTGCTACGGAAACAATTTCCCGTGCAACAAGTGTTAGATGCAACCAGTTTAGATCCTAAAGAACTCAGTCAACTAATTAAAACAGTTCGTAAGGAAGAGTATATTGATTAATAAAAAAACTAGTTAAACAAATTTTAGTTGTTTAACTAGTTTGGTGAACATCTTATTAGTGAGTTCGTGTTAGCAGAGTATGAGTTAAGTTGTATAATAGCGTTTTTTCAGGTAAATTTGGTAATTTTTGAATTGATTTTAAGGCTTTATTTGTATAGCGTTCAGCTAAATTTTTGGCTAGTTGAACACCTTCATATTTTTGAATAAGCTCTAAAATAATTTTAACGTCCTCATTTGTCATTTCAGCACCTTTATTTAAATAAGGACAGAATTCTTTTTTGTGGTCTTTCATTGCGAGAATTAAGGGCAATGAATAGACTCCTTGTTTGACATCTTCTAAGACAGGTTTTTTAAGAGTATCGCTATTTTCAGTATAATCAAGAATGTCGTCTAAAATTTGAAAAGCAATTCCGATATTGTGTCCAATATGATAACTTAACGTCACAACTGTTAAGTCTGCATTTCCCATTTTTGCTCCTTCAAAACAGCTTAAAGAGAAAAGTTGCGCAGTTTTTCCAGTAACTCGACGTAAGTATTGTCTTAGAGTAATTTCAGTATTATAACGCAAATGCATTTGATCAAGCTCACCAATTAAAATGCGCTTCATTGTGAATGCATTTAATTTTAATGTTGAAAAAGATTCAAGAGAATCAGCAATCAATCCAAAATAAACAGCAAATAAAAAATCTCCTGTATAAACGGCGATATCTTTGCCATAAATTGACTGAACAGTATCTACACCACGACGAGTCGGTGAATCATCAATAACATCATCATGAACAAGGGTAGCCATATGCAGAATTTCTAGGGAAGCAGCAGTATAAATAATTTTTTGATGCTCTTTTTTTTCAATAGAGCCAAAACGTGAAAATAGAATAAAGTAAGCAGGGCGAAGTAATTTCCCACCAGAATGCAATAAATCTTGAACAGTTTGTTGGATATCTTTATTCCGAATCCGGACTTTTTTCTCAATTATTGCATAACTTTCCACTAAATCCTTTTCGATTTCGGGAAACTGTTCCCACATTGGATGAATCGGCATAATTATGTTCCTTTCAATAGGAGTAAATCCTAACGTCTTATTATTAGTTACGAATAATTCTAAATGAATATTCATATTCTTAAATCTATCTTATTCCCAGACAAGTGTCAATGATTGTGAATTAAAAAAATAGAAAAATCTCTTGAATAGGTGCCAATAAGCTTTTTTTCTTGACTTTAGAAATGCTTCATTGCATATTTAAGAGAGTTGTAAAAAATTAAGTATCGTTCATTTGTTGAACAAAAAAGGAAGGTTTTTATGAAATTTAAAACATTTTTAGAACTTGTTGAAATGCAAGCTAAGACAGCAAGTGTTTTGCCTTATTTTATGGGGATATTGTATGCTTGGTATCATTATAAGGAATTGCATTTATTTAATTTAGTTATTTTCTTTATCGCTATGTTTTTATTTAATATGGCAGTGGATGCTATTGATAATTATATGGATTATAAAAAAGCCTCTAATGAGCATAGCTATCGTGAGGATGTTAATGTCATTGGGCGCGAAAAGATACCGATGCCTTTAGTGGGGGTTTTGATTGTAGGAATGGTGGTAGTATCAGCTGGATTAGGATTATACTTGGTTCAACAGACTGGTTGGCCGCTTTTATTTATGGGGCTTTATTGTTACTTTGTCGGGATCTTCTATTCGTCAGGACCTAAGCCAATTTCTAGCATGCCTTTAGGAGAACTTTTTTCTGGTTTTACAATGGGCTTTATGATTTATATCATTAGTATTTATGTAAATGCCTATAATGTGATGGATTTTAATAGTCAAACCTTTTTAATTATTTTATTTGCTTCTATTCCAAATATGTTTGCTATTGCTAATCTAATGTTAGCGAATAATATCTGTGATCTTGAAGAAGATATTACCAATAAACGTTATACGCTACCATATTATTTAGGAAAAGCGCGAGCATTATCTTTGTTCAAATGGTTATATATACTTGCATTTCTTGTTTTAATTATTTCTGTAGTTACAGGTATTTATCCAAAAATGATGCTTTTAACGTTATTGATGGTCCCATTAGTTAAAAAAAATACAAGTAGATTTTTAGAAAAACAAGTAAAATCAGAAACTTTTATCTATGCTGTGCAAAATTTAGCAGCAATTACATTAGTACAAGTTCTAGCATTTGGAGTAGGAATTTGGTTTCAGTTTTAATGTGCCTGGATTTAAATTAAATGAAAAATTAGCTCCTTGTAAATTTAAGGTCTTTATTCATTTAAGTAACCGTTTGAATTTTATTTTTTTACCTAAGATTGCTGATAAAATAATTATTGAAAGTTAGGGTGAATACTGCGATAATGGAATAAGAGTAAAATTAAATTGAATTAAAAAAGGGGTCATAAAAATAATGAATGTATTAAGAGGGCAGATTCAAGTTGAGAAGTATGCTTTTGAATTATCCTCTGGTTCTCCAGAAGCGGAAACTAAAGTTGAAGTGTTAATCAATGAAGTTGTGCCAACTGATGAAGCAGATCAAGGAATTTTAGAAGAAGGAAAAATGTTTCGCATGGAGGTTCCATTTGCACTTCAATTAAACCGTTTTAAAATTGAAGGATTACTTAGCCAAATAGTTCAAATTCCAGAATTTTTTGGTGCTCCAAATGAAATTCCAGTTGAAGATATGCGTGAACTTTCTCGCCCGTTAATTAAATATATTGAACGTTTAACGTATGAAGTAACTGAAATTGCTTTTGACGAACCAGGATTTGCATTGAATTTTGATTAATTTATTCTAAACTAGATCTGCTCATTTTAATGAGTGGGTCTTTTATTTTTATATGCCATGAGTAGTAAAATATGCTCAAGAACACACAATCCTTCTCTTTGACTTTAGAACAATAACTGCCGTATACTAATCATATCCTAATAAAGAAATAGTTTAATAAGCAATTATACAAAGAAAGTGAGTGTTATCAAACATGAGTAAAACAAAAATTGTTATTTTAGGTGCTGGCTATGGTGGACTGCGTACGTTAAAGGGATTGCAAAAGAAACATCTTGATGTTGAGATTACTCTTGTGAATAAAAATGACTACCATTATGAGGCTACTTATTTACATGAAGTAGCAAGTGGAGCTAAAGAACCAGAACAAATTAGTTTTCAAATCAAGGATGTTGTAGATCCAAAGCAAACTACTTTTATTCAAGATACAGTTATCCAAGTAAATAAAGATGAAAAAACAGTTAACTTAGAGAAAAATGGTACAATTTCATTTGATTATTTAGTTTTTGCTTTAGGATTTGAATCAGAATCATTTGGAATTCCAGGTGTTGAAGAATTTGGTTTGCCAATGGTAACAATTGATAGCGCAGTGACTATTCGAGAACATATGCACCAACAGTTTGCTGCCTATCAAGAAAGTCAAGATGATTCATTATTGAGCATTGTTGTTTGTGGCGCCGGGTTTACAAGTATTGAGTATCTTGGAGAATTGACGCAACAATTGCCAAAGTTAGCTAAAAAATACAATTTGCCAGTTGAAAAAATACAACTGACTTGTATCGAAGCAATGCCAACTTTATTGCCTATGTTTGCTGATAAGCTTGCAAATTATGGAATTCAAAAATTGAAAGATCGTGGTGTACAGTTTATCGTCGGAACACCAATCAAGGAAATTACTCAAGATACCGTTATTTATGAAGAAAATGAAGAATTAAAATCAATTAAAGCGAAAACAATCGTTTGGACTACGGGGGTTAAGGGGAGTAGTGTAGTCGGTCAATCTGGTTTTGAAGAACGCCGTGGTCGAGTAATGGTAGAGTCAGATTTAACGGCTCCAGGATACTCAGAAATATTTGTTATTGGTGATTGTTCAGCGGTTATGGACCCAGAAAGTAATCGTCCTTATCCAACGACGGCCCAAATCGCATTGAAGCAAGCGGATGGAGTTGTGACAAATTTAGTAGCCAAACTAAATGATCGACCAATTGTTCCTTTTACCTTTAAATCACAAGGATCAGTTTGCTCAATTGGGAATAATGAAGCAATTGGTGAGGTATTGGGAGCCAATCTAAAAGGTTATCCAGCCTCTGTTATGAAGAAAATTATTGAAGATAAATCTTTAAGTCAAACTGGTGGTTTAAAAATTATGTTCAACAAAGGTCGCTTCGATTTATATCACTAAACTAAAAGAAATAAGTATAAATTAAGAAATTGCGAAGAAGATTTATTCACAAGGTAAGGAATTTAGAGTGTGAAGCAAAACTAAAAAATAGTTTTGTCTCACACTTTTTTTTGAATTATAAAAAAAGCTCGCAAAAATGAGTTAGTTTGATACAATAGAAGGGTAAGGACGTGACCGTTAAGAATGACAAAAGTTTTAGGAATCTTAGGTACACCCAATCGTTCTGGACTAACTGCAGCAATGTTGCAAGAAGTTTTGACTGGTGCAGAGCTAGATGGTTGTGAGGTTGAAACCCTTTATTTATCCGATTATCGATTAGAGTTGGAAAAAGCAGATGAAACTAATGAGGATTTAGATAAATTGCATCAAAAGATGCTAGCGAGTGATTGTATTGTTTTAGCAGCACCTACTTATTGGGGAAACGTCTCAGGAGTGATGAAACAATTTTTAGATTCGATGCGTAGTCGACTCGTTCGATTTGCTAAGGATGGAGAAATGTTACCAGATTTGTATCATAAAAAGAAATATATTTTAATGACAAATTGTTATACAAAGAAATTTGAAAATAGATTAACAGGTGTAACAGATACTACATTTATCACGATGGATCGAGCTTTTTCAACGGCTGGAATGGAACGAATGGCAGAAATTGTTTGTACAGATACCTTCGATATGCAAGAATTACCAACGAAGAAAATTGCGGAATGTCGCAAAGTTGGATCATTAATTAAAACAAAGATTGAGAAGAGGGATTTTACTGTGAAACGTTATATCCAGTTATTTTTTATGCTTGCGTTTAGTACACTTGTGACGATGGGAATTCAAACGTTGATTGGAAACTGGATTGACATAACTAGTTTTTTTGCTCGTTATGTTTCATTTGTTTTAATCTTTTTTAGTTTACTTTCGATAGTTTTGCATTATTTTTCAGTAAAAAAACACAAACGTAGTTAATAAATAGCATTCGTTTTGAGAATATGGAGGAGATTTTTTTGGGAAAAGGCTGTACATTTTATTTTGTAAGACATGGTGAAACATTTTTTAATCAATATATGAAAATGCAAGGTTGGTCAGATACACCACTAACAAAAGATGGACGCTTTACGGTTATTCGTAGCGGGCGTGGTTTATCCGACGTTCGTTTTAGTGCAGCGTATTGCAGTGATTTGCGTCGAACAGAAGAAACTTTAGAGATATTATTGGAAGAAAATTTTAGCTCTCGTAATTTGAAAATTCAACCTATGCCAGAATTTAGAGAAGCTTTTTATGGCTCTTTTGAAGGTTCGGATGTTGCTGAAAGTTGGGATACGATTAGTAAAACTTTAGGCTATGATTCAGCTGATGAGATGCGAGAAAAAGCAACGTTGGCTGATCGAATGGATGGAACTAAAAAAGCCGATCCTCGACATGATGCGGAGGACTTTCTGACTTTTTGGCTACGTGTTGAAAAAGGAATGTTGAAATTAATTGATAAGCATCGTGAAACAGATGAAAATATTTTAATTGTGGCTCATGGAAATACGATTCGCAATCTATTAAATGGAATTGTACCAGAGTTAGATATGCCAACTTCTGTAGAAAATGCTAGTGTTTCAGTTGTAAATTACCATGATGGGCAATATCATTTAGAACGATTTAATGATACTAAACATTTTAGATAGAATGAATTGGAGAAAAGAGGACGATTTTTTGAAACCAACAGCACTTGTATTTTTTGATTTGGATGGAACCTTATTAAATCAGCACTCTGAAGTAGAGGCAGATGTAGTGAAAGCTATTACTGATTTGAAAGCTAAGGGCGGAGTACCGATTATTGCAACAGGACGGACGAATATTGAATTTCAACATGTAGTAAAGGCCACAGATATTCATTCGAGTATTTCAATGAATGGTCAATTTATTACGTATGAAGGCACTGAGATTTATCGTAGTGTATTGCCGAGAGAAACTGTAAGGCGTTTGAAGGATGCTACGGATGAACGGGGTTTAGGTTTGTCTTTTTATACAGATAAATGGATTCGGACAACTGTAGAAAATGACACAGTGAAAAAAGCTTATCAATTTATTCATACTGGAATGCCTGAAATTGATCCAACGATTCATTTAAATGAAGATATTTTTATGGCGCTTGTTTTAAATGAGGAAGTTCATCATGATCAGTATTTCAGAGAAACCTTTCCGGAATTATCTTTTTATCGTAATACGCCTTATAGTATGGATACGATTAGTAATGGGAATTCAAAAGCAACGGGAATTAAGCAATTACAGAAACAATTAGGATTGGAGCATGTTCCGACTTTTGCTTTTGGTGATGGTCCTAATGATCTAGAGATGTTTGGGATTGCTGATTATTCAGTGGCGATGGGAAATGGAATTTCTGAGCTTAAGGAGCAAGCTAGTTTTGTTGCGAAAAGTAATCTTGATGGTGGCATTATTGAGGGACTACAACACTTTGATTTAATTTAATTGATTAAGAATTAAGTAGGGAATGTGCTTCTCTGCTTTTTTTTTTATTGGATTCATGTTAGAATAGTAAAAGAGAGTATTTTAGGAAGACTGATTGTCCTTCCTATCCGTTCAAACAAAACCCTTTTCTATACGGGGGCGTTACGGATTCGACAGGTGTAGGTCGAGCTTGGATTGCGTTTCGTAGGTTACGTCTACGTAAAAACGTTACAGTTAAATATAACTGCTAAAAACAATAATAACTCTTACGCTTTAGCTGCCTAAAAACAGTTGACGTAGATCCTCCCGGCATCGCCCATGTGCTCGGGTAAGGGTCCTATAATAAGTGGGATACGCCAAACTTTTCCGTCTGTAAAGTTTTGAAGAGATTATCAGACTAGCGATGCACGATGCCTGTTAGGCGGCTAGTGTTCAGCGAAACCTTAATAGCATGACTATGAACGTAGACGTCTAAGTGCCGATATGCTTGGACAGGGGTTCGACTCCCCTCGTCTCCATATGAGTGAACTTGCAGAAACATTGTTAAATCAGTGTTTTTGTAGGTTTTTTTTTTGTTATTAGGGCGAAGAACTATCCTCGGACTTCCTAGAAAAGGAGTGGATGGTTTTGACAAAAGAAAATAGAAATATGACGTTGTAAAAGATACAAAGTTAAGTAATATGTATAGTAAAAAGAACAAGAAAGAAAATAAAAAGAAATGAAAAAGTGTGGGAATGCAACTACTTTTTGACACAATTTAAAAAGAGCATCTCATCTTGGTTATCTTTTCTCAGTAATCTACTGGTGAAAGGTGACCTAATTTCGTTAATATTCGTTTGTTATTCCAAAACTTAATGTAATTCTTAACAATATCTATTGCAATGTTATTAGAACCTATTGGTTCTTTGTTGAGATAGAATGTTTCAGACTTTAGTGAGGAATGAAACGATTCTATTGGGACGTTATCTGAAGGGAGTTCCTTTGCGGGACATACTTCGGATGACGTTTTTTTGTTGAGCAACTTTACAAAATTCCCTTGAAGAATATGTTGCACCTTGATCACTGTGCAACATAGCTACTTCTGGGAACTCTTCAATTTGGTTTAAAGTATCCAAGGCAAGCTTAGTATCTGGATGATTTGAAATTTGAAACGCAATAATTTCACTATTATAGGTATCCATAATAGTCGATAAATAAAGCCTAGATTTACCAAAAGAAAGGATGAAATAATATAGTACAAAATAAAAAGTATTTTGTTAAACTGCCAATGACTACTAAAGCACTTAATTCGGAAAAAAGTAGTTACGTTATATTCATTAAATTCAGAATAATTGAGGGCTTATGGATTATTACAAAGGTATCGCTATGTATATGACACCAAAAAAACATGTATCACACTTGATTTATTATTATATTTAATTGAAGAATTACATAGCTTAACTAAAAGAAAAAAATTAGTAGAAGCAATTAGATAAAGTCCATATAATTGTGTAAAAGTTAAAAGGCCATGTAACAGCCCTTTTACGGTACAATGTTTTTAACCATTAAAAACATACCCAGGAGGACTTTACATGACCCAAGTACATTTTACACTGAACAACGAAGAGGTTCAAAGTATTATTGAACATTCCGTTAAAGATGATGTGTCTAAAAATATTTTAACGACAGTTTTCAATCAGTTGATGGAAAACCAACGAACAGAATACATTAAAGCTGATGACTATGAACGATCTGAAAGTCGTCAGAGTCAACGAAATGGCTACTACGAGCGTGACTTTACGACTCGCGTTGGTACACTTGAATTAAGAGTACCTAGAACACGTGATGGTGAGTTTTCACCGACGGTGTTTGAGCGGTATCAGCGAAATGAAAAGGCGCTGCTTGCTTCAATGCTTGAGATGTATGTTTCAGGCGTTTCAACACGTAAAGTCTCTAAGATTGTTGAGGAGTTATGTGGTAAATCAGTTTCTAAGTCCTTTGTTTCTAGTCTGACTGAACAGTTAGACCCTCTGGTCAATGAATGGCAAAATCGATCGCTTTCAGATATAAACTATCCTTACTTGATGACTGATGTCCTGTACATAAAGATTAGAGAAGATAATCGAGTACTTTCTAAGAGTTGTCACATTGCGATTGGAATAACCAAAGATGGCGATCGTGAAATTATTGGCTTCATGATTCAAAATGAAGAGAGTGATAACACATGGTCTAACTTCTTTGAATACTTAAAAGAAAGAGGATTACAAGGTGTAGAACTCGTTATTTCTGACGCTCATAAAGGCTTAGTATCTGCGATTCGTAAATCCTTTACCAACGCAAGTTGGCAGAGATGCCAAGTTCACTTCTTAAGAAATATCTTTACAACAATTCCTAAGAAGAATTCTAAACCTTTTAGAGAAGCTGTAAAAGCTATCTTCAAGTTTACGGATATTAATTTAGCACGAGAAGCTAAAAATCGTCTGGTTGAAGAATACTACGACCAAAAGAAATACACAAAAGCTTACGAGACCTTAGATAATGGCTTCGAAGATGCCTTTCAATATACTGTCCTAGGTAACTCCCACAATCGACTAAAAAGTACCAATCTTCTTGAACGATTAAACCAAGAGGTTCGCAGAAGAGAAAAGATCATTCGAATCTTTCCAAATCATGCTTCAGCCAATCGATTGATTGGGGCAGTTCTTATGGACCTGCATGAAGAATGGATTAGTTCTACAAGAAAGTATATAAATTTTAGCAAGTAAGAAACAATAGAAACGTTGTATAGTATTTTACACAGGATTATGGACTTGACTAGCAATTACTAAACTTAATAAAATTTAGGATAGAAACTATTGATAAATTAGATGAAAATGCATTGAAAGGTTTATTAGGATTTTCGGGAATAAATATAAAACAAAGTGATTATTTTGCATATAAGAATAGTTCGAATGAGAATTTTAAAGAATTGATTAAGATATTTTTAGAGAGTGAAGCAGTGTCAGGTTTTGAATGTATTTTAAAAAAATTAGAAAACAATGATGAGGATAATGAAGTTGAAATGAATGTTCAAAAAAATTCTGATGCTCCATACGGAGATAAGCAACTCTTGAAAAATTAAATGGATATTTAAGCAAAATTCATCTTATGATTAAGAATAAAGAAACACACACGTCTGAATTTGTCCCTTTAGTTAAGAAGTTTGAGGCTAATCGTAGTTCGTTAGGCATTCCAGATGATACAGATTATCGAGAATTTATAGTAAATGAGAAATAAGCTGTAAGTATTGATGCGCTGTAAGCAAATGAATAATAGTACGTCTATAGATGACTATCTTACAAGAAAACTTACGCTGATAAAAGGATGCTTTTATTGTGATGGTTGTTGCGTAGAACATAAGGAGTAGCGATAATAGCTACTCCTTATGTTTTCTGTTTTTTTATAATAAATAATTAGTTAAACTAAATTTTTATATGTCATCAGACAAAACTAATTAGTTTATAGAATAAAATAGACAAGATAGTATTTCTAGTGTTATTATATATTGTAGAACTGTTGTTTTTTTATTTTGAAATAAAGGAGAATTAATTTAAATGAGCTTAATTCAAAGTGATTATAATCAAGCAAGTGCAATAGCAACTAATTTAGTTAATGCTTTAAATTCATTGCCAAATAATAAAACGATTTCTAAAGCTTCAAGAACAACAGTAGTAGGAAATCAACAAGCACAAGCATCCTCAGACAAAGGAAAGTTATTGGTGGCTAGTTTTATTACAGCATTAAATCGTGATAGTGCCAATATACGAAGTGTTGCGAAAGAATTTGAAGCCATCGATCAGCAGTTAAATGAATCGTTAATGAAGGTGAAATAATATGGATGATAAACAACGAGAACACGAAAATAAGATTGACCAATTACAGACTCAATTAAAGTTTGTGACGGAAGATCGATACAATGCAGAAGTTTCTATTCATCAATTTGAACGTAACGAAGAAGAAATATATTCTATTTTTCGTGGGATTCAACATCTATTTCATGATATTCATGAGACTTTTCAAGAGGGCGAGATGAATGTTTTTATTGCAGATGCTCATCAAGAAATTGAGTATAAGCAACATGGCTTTAACTATGAAAATGAAGAGAAATTAGAACTTCTACAGAAAGAAAAACGAGAATTATTGGATAGTGAAGATGACTTGTACTATAAAATAAGAAGCTTGAACCAGCAAGGGGTGGCTAAATGAGTATTGATTTTTTCATTGGTGAAGTGGGTATACAAAATCAATCGATTAAAAGCTACTGTAATGAAGTGATTAGTGGTATGGAGCAAGTTCGAACGGCTCTCTCTCAATTTGTTATAGAGCCATCCTTAAAGGGAGGAGCTTATGATTCCTCAAAAAGTTACTTCAATAGTGCCTATATACCAGCTACAAAAGGTTTTACTTTAGTTTGTGAAGCGATGATAAAAGCGAATGACAGATTTAGTAAGGACTATAAAAGTAATGTCGATAGCAATAGCCTGCAAGAAGATGTCTTGGTATCTTATATTTATCGATTAAATTCCTTATCTACAGCATTAGAGGAATTGCCTGCAGGAAATATTTTTTTATCCTCTGTTATTGAAAACTTACAGAATGTACGCCAAAAAACAGATGAAAAATTAGATAAGTTAAGAGAATTTAACTATACGTCAGTGCATATATTTGATGAATTAGAGAACCAGTTGCAAAATCTAGAAGCAGGCGTTATGATGCTTGTAGAGGGAAAAGCGTGGAATCAGTCAACTGGAACCTTTTCAACCATGGGTTTAAATTTAGATTGGGCGACAGATATTAATCAATCTTGGGATGCTCGAGATAAAAAGAAAAAAGGTTTTGATGATGAAAAAAATAAACAATTAGAAAAATATGATATTATTCGTTGTTATGATCCAATCACTAAGAAAACTACATGGGCATTGGAAAAAGATGGAAAAGCCGTCATTGATCCAGCGTTAACGAAGTATCTTAACAAAGTTGGGGATTCACTAAATAAATCAGATTATTCAATGATTGAAGTGACTCCAAAAGAGTGGGAAAAACGTGTCAATGATGCATGGAAAATGAATGGGACAGAGTATTTTTCTGGTAAACAATATGGCTGGTCAATGGCAGGTTTAGCTCATGTACAAGATGCAAAAGGCAAATTAGATGACAGTGGTGCATGGGATGCTTTGTGGTCGTTAGGCTTTATGTATGGGGCTGTGAAGTCTATTAATAAGATGAATCAGTCAATTGAGGCAGTAAACGACACGAAGCAAATAATAACAAATAGGTATCCAGATGAAATACAAAATGGAAAGTCATTTGATTTTGTGCTTGAAAATGGAAATATAAAAATAAGAGATGGAATAAAAGAAGTAGACTTTATAATTGATACTAATGGTAACTTGAAAGTTGGCAGAGGGCATTCATATCTAGCTAATACTGGGGATGTACAGGCGGCTGGTAAAATGAAAGTGAATCAAGTTGGGAATGTAAGAAAAATAACCAATGAATCTGGTCATTATACACCAACTTTGGAGCATGCGAAAAATTATGAACAAATTTTTAATGAGTCTGGTATTGGAACTAAGAATAGTTGGTTAGAAATTTATCAATTAGAACTAACTAATTCAGGATATGTTAATTTGAGTACACTAAAAAGGATAGAATCAGTTAATCTAAAATGATGGAGGCAATGAAAGTGAATAAAGTAACTCAGATGAATGATGAAATTTTTTCTGGAAATTTATTAATAGCAGTTAAAAAATTGAAAGAAATTAAAAAAATTTCAAGTAGCGATAATATGTTTATTATTGAGCCTATAGCCGAAAATGGAAAAATTTTAGATGGTGGAGATGAAATGATGAAGCGTTTAGTTTTGTCAAAAGAAAACATTGGTGAAAAAAAATTACTACTTGATGATGTAGTCAGTGTTTTAGGAGGACTTTTCCCAAGAGCACCTATTTGGATAAATATTTCTTTTTTAGAATTGGACGGAGATATAGCAATATTTAAGCTAGAAACTAGCTTACGATTTAGAAAACCAACATTACTAAGAAATGGTGAAACAGGGCACGCCCCATTTAAAATAATTGAGTAATTATTTATCTATTAAAAAAGTATAATAGAAGATTTGTGTAAATTAAAACCGATGCCTTAGGTGGAAAATATAAATTTATAAGATATAAAGAAAACTTGATATTAAAAGGAAGAAATTCCATTCCTATATGTATATCTATCCCAACACTAAAAGATAAAGTATGCTTAAAAGCAACATTGAAAACGTTGAAGGAGTATTTTCCAGAATGTAAAAATACGTTGTTATCACAGGAATGTATTAAAGAAATAAAAAGCAAAATAGATAGTAAAAAATATGACTATTTTATAACGCTAAATATTAGTAATTTTTATGGAGACATAAAGCACTATAAATTAATGATGATGCTAAGGGATAGAATAAAAGATGAAACATTCTTGGATTTGATTAAGCAGGCAATTATTCCCCCCATTTATCCTGATAAAAGTAAAAGTATTTCAGGAGTTCCACAAGGTTTATCAAGTTCTAACATATTAGCTCAAATTTATATGACGAAGTTTGATGGAAAGTTTAAAAATTAGTCTTGTGTTGTGTTCCTCTGATAATAAATTAGAGGTTCTTGAAGCTTTGAATTTTGAGTTAAAAAGAAATCGTTTGTTATCTTTAAATAGAAAAAAATTTATGTTTAGTCTGTTAATAAACCCGTCAACAGACAAATTAACAGAAACTAGCTTTTCTTTCTTAGGGTATAAAATTCAAAAAAGAAAAGATGGAAAAAATTTGTTTACTATCTTATCTAGGTTTATCAGCAAGATAGGGGAAATATGATTTTGAAAAATTCGTTCTGTTTATGTATAAATACTTTTTTAATTGTATTTTTAGACTGTTGAAACCATAACAAATAAATACCATGGAAAGTAACCTTTAAAAAATAGGTTATTGATTGATAATATAGTGTAACACGATTAGAAAAATGTAAAAATAAAGTATTTATGATCGAGGGGTTTTTAGTTTCAATTTTTTAATATTTAGTGCGTTTAGTTACATCACTTAAATAACAATGATTCTATTTTCAAAATGTAAAAATAAAATCATTTTTTGCTAGTACGTATCTGTTTAAAAAAAATTATGGTAAATTATAAATAACGAAATGAAAGGGGTTTCTATGATGAAGAAGACAACAATTTTTTTACTATCTTTTGTTAGCGGATTGGTTATTTTTGGAGGACAAGTAAAGGCCGCTGACACAGGTACTGAAAAACCTGGATATACATTAGATTTTTCTGATGAGTTCAATGGTACTACTTTAGATACGAGTAAATGGACGGATTATTATTTGCCACAGTGGACGGCGAATCCAGAAAATGCAAAGGCTAATTATCGATTTGAAAATGGGACATTGATTGAATATATTGATAAAAATCAAAAACCATGGTCACCAGAGTTAGATGGAACTGTGAAATCGAGTGCAATTATGTCATTCAATAAAAATTGGATACACAATTTTTCAAATAGTCCAAAAAACTTAAGTAATCAAGAAGAATGGACCGGTTATGCCACAACTTACGGATATTTTGAATTAAGAGCAAAACTTTCTAATGTTGGTGGAGGTGGTCATCAGGCTTGGTGGATGGTTGGTATGCAAAATGATACGAATGATTGGTTTAATTCTAAACAGACTGGAGAAATTGATGTAATTGAAACATTTTTCAATAAACCTGAGACTTGGAGAATTGCAGCCTATGGATGGAATGATCCATTTTTTCAAACAAATTGGGAATTATCTGAAAAAACCGTACCTTTTGGCAATCAAACAGAGGAATTCCATACGTATGGATTAGATTGGTCACCAGGTTCGCTAAAATTCTACTATGATGGAATTTTATTTAAAGAAATAAATCAAGCGCCAGATTATCCAATGGGAACGATTTTGAATATTTATACGGATGCTGGATCAGGTGTTGGGAATAACACGTATCCTAAAGAATGGGCAATTGATTATTTCAGAGTATACAAAAAAAATGAGGGGTACGAGGTCCCTAAAAAAACAATTCAAAGTAGAGAAACTAATGAATATATTAGCTTAGATAGTAGTACAGATAAAGTGACGTTGGCAGCGACAAGTGGGGAAAATGAACAATGGCAATTAATTCCTAAAGGGGAATATTTCTTAATCAAGAATGTGAAAACTGGGGAGTTGTTGCATAATGAATCTCAAAAAGGCTATGTTGAACATGGAATAGTTCCTGAAACTTATTATAGCGCTCAGTGGAAACAGCAGACTGTTGAGAACGGGAAGATTCGATTAGTTAACCGATGGAAACCAGATCAAGTGATTCACACAGAAAATAAATTAGGGTATTTAGAACTTGGACAAATCCACGAAGGTGCATGGAGAAGTCAATGGACGCTTAATTAGCTAAAAATTTAGTAGAATCTCAAAAAAGTTAGACTTAAAAATCTAGCTTTTTTGAGGTTTTTTAGCGTATCTAAATAACGCGAGAAATATACATAATTGAATACATCAAAATCAGAATAATACTCAAAGGTAGACCAATCATGGTATTATTTATAAAAAGCCTGTTAAGGATAGGGTGCAGAAGGGCTTTATTCTTGAATAGCTACAAGATTTGGCTGAGGGAGTTCGAGTTCAGCTGAATTGGGAAGAAATAAGTTTGTCAGTATAAGCAAGAGAGTAAGAAAAACGTAGTGAGCTATTAGCGATAAGAGGACATTTGTGAAAATTGTTCCTCTTATTGCTAAAGAAGCTCCTTCTTCTTGCGGCTCTTACAAGTTTAGCAGGCGAAGCGAAATTAAAACAAGTTGTACTTTACATTCAATGAAACTAACTATTAGAAGGTGGAGTATTTTTAGGCTCTTTTTTTGTATAGCGACTGATTAAATATTCCATTAGATTTAGACTGTTGCCATAAAAGTAATTGAGATTGAAATTTTCCTGATCCATATTAGAAGTGCCGTTATCTATAATAAACGAAATATCTCCTTCTCTGGAATAGGAGCTATTTGGAGTTGCGGTGAAAGTAATGACTTTTCCCCCGTAATTTTTACATTCTATAATTTTAGTTAAGCCGTGTTTATTTTCCCCTGATTGTGAAAAAGTGAAAAGTGTATGAGGGGTTTCATCTGCAATTAAACTGATTTCGACTCCATCTAAATTAACCGCATATATTTTTTTTAAAAGCAATTTTCGATAAGTGTAATTTACTAAAAACTGACAAAAACCTTCGCCAAATAGATAAACTTTCCTCTCTGCCAAAGCTTCAATCAAATACTGATCAATGACATCCCACTCTTTAGTGCAAGTTACAAAAGGAAGATTAGGTAGATGCTCTTCAGGGACATTGAGAAATTGATTGGATAGGAAAAAGATCAGTTCTTTAAAGTTATTAAAACCACCTCGTTTGGCCAAACGGCTGATAGATGCAGGGGAAGTAAAATTTATTTGAGCGATGTGTCGAATATCTAAGCTTTCTTTATTGAGAATGGCATCTACTATTTTTTCAATCATCTTTTTATCATCTTCTCTAAACACATTTTTTGGAATTAAACGATCTAAATAATAAATTTTTGTCATTTTATCACGCACCTCCTGAAAATATTTTCAAAATAAGAAAACGCCACCAAAAGCATCTATAAGCATTGTTTGATAATTTTTACTATACTATACTACGTTTATAGAGAAATTTAAAGCGATTTTTTGAAATTATTTTCATTATGAAAAATGATAGAAGAGGTGTGTGTATGAAAAAGGTAATTATTAATGCAGATGATTTTGGTTACTCATCCGCAGTAAATGGTGGCATTATTCAAGCTTTTAAAAAGGGCATCTTATCATCAACGACATTAATGGCCAATATGCCTGGTTGTGATGAAGCAATTGAATTAGCAAAAAAAAATCCTACATTGGGAGTTGGGGGGCATTTAGTTTTAACTTGTGGAAAAGCACTAACAAGTTCAAATTCATTAGTTGATTCAGAAGGGAAGTTTTTTAAATTAAATGAATATAAAAAATATCGCTCTGAAATGAAAGATGAAGAAATTTTTAATGAGTGGAGTTGCCAAATTGAGTATTTAATTAACAATGGTGTCGAGCTGACGCATTTGGATAGTCATCATCATGTGCATACATTTTCCGAAAATTTGGAGATTACTAAAAGAATTGCTGAAAAATATCATTTGGCTTTTCGGAATGCATTTGACTTAGAAAATCAAATAAGTTTACCGTATCAAAAAGGAATAAAGGGCTTTGATGACTTGATGAATGAAGCGGCTATTCGGGATATGAGCAGTAGCTATCATGAGAAAAAAGATCAATGTTTGGATGAAATTAAGGTTATTTTAGAACGGATAGAGGAACAAGAAATTACGGAGTTGATGGTTCATCCAGCTTTTGTTGATGAGATGTTGTATTTTAATTCGTCATTTAATTTAGCAAGAATGAGGGAAGTTGAGATATTATCTGATCCAGAGGTAGAAAAACTTTTTAAGAGTTATGAAATTGAAATTGTTTGTTATCGAGATGTGGCAATTAGTTGAAAATAAAATAATTTGGAGGGTTAATGATGAAAAATATTATCAGAAAGATAAAATTTAATTTGTCTAAGCTTGGAGAAGCTATGTTAGTTCCGATTGTAGCGATGCCTGTAGCTGGTTTGTTAAGTCGCTTTGGGCAGCCGGATTTACTCGATCTTCAAGTGTTACGAATGTCTGCGGATGTTGTATTTAGCAATTTGGACTTATTGTTTGCGGTAGGAATGATTCTGGCATTTACAAAAACAAAAGACAAATCAATTCCTGTCTTAGCAGCGGTATTATCTATTATGGTTTTTAAAAATGCACTGACTTATTTTAATGAAGATTTGTCAATGGGAGTATTTGCGGGGATAGCCACTGGTGGTTTAGTTTCTTATTTATACGAGAAAAGCCGATTATGGAAAACGCCCAATGCCTTTAATCTTTTTACTGGAGAAAAATTCATTCTAACATTAGGTCCGATTGCAATGATTCCTTATGCATTCTTCTGGAGCTTGGTCTGGGCACCAATTGAAAATGGGTTAGATGGATTTGCTCTTTGGATGGGAGCCGCTGGTATTCTTGGGGTTGCGTTATTTGGATTTTTAAATCGTTTGTTAATTCCAACGGGCTTGCATCATGTTTTGAATGCGTATATTTTTTATCAATTAGGTAGTTATGTATCAGCAGATGGAACGAAGGTTACAGGTGAGGTTGCTAGATTTTTAGCAGGAGATCCAACAGCTGGAACCTTTATGAGTATGTTTTTCGTCATCATGGTTTTTGGTCTTCCAGGTGCATGTTTGGGAATGTATCAAGCAGCAAAACCAGAACAAAAAAAATCAGCAAAAGGGCTGCTTTCGTCTGGTGGGATTACTTCATTTTTCTCAGGAACAACTGAACCAGTTGAGTTTACGTTTATGTTTTCAGGACCGCAGTTGTATTTATTGCACTCATTTTTAACAGGTTTAGCAGGAGCCATTCTATATTTAACAGGAACAAAGTTAGGTTTTGCTTTTGGATTTAATATCTTTGATTTAGTCTTGAATTGGCAAATGGGAACCAATGTCATTTTCATTCCGTTATTAGGAATTGCGTACTTCTTTATTTATTGGTTTAGTTTTAAATTCATTATTTTGAAATTCGACTTGAAAACGCCAGGTCGTCAAGATTTTGTCGAATCAATGGAAGCAGATGATATTACAACAATTGAAAAGGGTCATTCTTTGAAAAATAAAGATTACGATTATTTATCTAAGAAAATTCTACAAAATGTTGGTGGAGCGACTAATGTAGTCTCTGCAAGCAATTGCGCTACACGTTTAAGATTGGTAGTGAAAGACAGCGATCTAGTTGATTCTGAAAAAATTAAACAACTAAATGTTTTAGGTGTAGTTAAATTATCGAAAGAAAATGTTCAAGTTATTATTGGACCAGAAGTGAGGCACGTTGCTGAGTCGTTTAATGCGTATTTAGACTTAGAAAATTAAGCTGGAAAGAAGGAATTACGGTGGGAAACAAGTTTGTAATGATTGGTGGCGGTTCAACGCAGTCACCCGGAATTTTAGAAGTTTTACGCAAAAGAGCGTCAGAATTAAATTTGACGGAGTTAGTACTTTATGATATTGATGGTGAGCGCGTTTCTTTATTAGGGAAATATACAGAAATGTATTATGAAGAAACCGGTTCGAGTGTCAAGGTGAGCTATACAACAGATATCGATGAAGCTCTTCAAGGAGCCGACTTCTTGTTTATGCAGATTCGTCCAGGTTTAAATAAACAACGTGGAATTGATGAAAAAATTTGCATCCGAAATGGGTTAGTTGGGCAAGAAACTTGTGGATTAGGTGGATTTTCATTTGCGATGAGAGTGATTCCGGCTGTTCTAGAAATTATTAAAAAGGTGAAAGAAATTTGTCCAAACGCTTGGATTTTAAATTACACCAATCCAGAAGCAGTCTTATCTGAAGCGATTTATCGTGAATTTCCAGAGGCGAAAGTTCTGTGTATTTGTGACATGCCGATTTCAATTGAGGGAGCAATTGCTGACTATTTCAACAAAGATTTGCGTGATTTAACGTTTAAATACTTTGGGATGAATCATTTTGGTTGGTGGACGAATGTGATTGATGAACAGGGTCATGATTTGTTGCCGCAGCTAAGAGAAGATGTAGTTTCTGGGAAGATAGATACGCTGCTACAATCTAACGAAGAGACGAAGGAAGATCAATATTGGATTGACACGTATCGTCAGATGATTCGTTTATTCAAACGTTTTCCAGAGTATTTTCCAAATTGCTATTTGCAATATTATTTAACGCCAGATGAAATGTTGGCTCATGATGATCCTAATTTTACTCGTGGAGATTATGTCATGCAAGGAAGAGAGAAACGGATTTATGATGAGTGTCGTCGCGTCATTCAAGCAGGCACCGCAAAAGATTCTTCTTTACATGCAGGCGTTCATGGCAATTATATTGTAGATATTGCCTATGCGATTATTCACAACACTAGAGAACGTTTTACAGTAAATATGAAAAATAATGGTGCTATTTCAAACTTTGATTCTGAAGCGGTGATTGAAGTTCCGGCTTATGTTGGAAGTATGGGAGCTGAAACAATTAACGTTGGAACGATTCCGACCTTCCAAAAAGGATTGATGGAGATGCAAAAAGCATATGAAAAAATGACAGTCGACGCTGCTTTGACAGGTTCTTATCAGACTGCACTAGAAGCGGTGATGCTAAATAAAACGGTGCCTAACTATTCAATAGGCAAAAAAGTATTAGATGAATTGTATGAGGCGAATAAAGAGTATTGGCCACTATTAAAATAGAACCAACAGGAAAGATTGAATGAAAATGGCTATAAAAAAGTAGTTGAGAAAAATTAATTTCTCAGCTACTTTTTTAGTTATCATGAAACTGGTTAAAATAATGGCTTGATTGTTTTTATGATTGACTTGTGAAGAAAATAAGGACATGATTTTCTTGATAAGAACAAATTATTCAGAAGTTGTCTGTTCTTGATTGAACTCATTATTTTTTTCAAAATCTTCTACAAATTGAGTCAAGGTAACAGTAATCACTTTATCTAGTGAAATAGCGACATTTCCAATCGAATGTGGAATTGAATTCATCGCTACATAGTCATCAGAGAGAGTGAGTAAAAGTGTTTGAACATCACCAAAATTTTTCTCAGGATAAAGAATGCCAACTTCACCAGCTTCATTGGTTAATACGGTAAGTGAGAGTGGTGCTTTCAGTGTCCAACCATAAGGCAATTGAATTGTTTTCATTGTTAATTCCCCTTTTTAGATTATTATACTTGTATTAAGAGATAATGGCTAAGAAATTTTTAAGGATTCTCTGTATTCTTCAGCATCGGCAAGTAATGTAAACTCAACAGTTTTATTATGATTTTTTTCAACTTCTTTTTGTATATTTGCAAGTGAGATTTTGAAGAATTCTTTTCTATTGTTAACTTTATTCACTTTGGATTTATCAAAGGCTCTATGAAGTGCATTTTCTAAAGCAGGAGCATCTTCGCTGAATATCATCGCATGGATATCAAATTTAAATGGGACAGATGCGCTGCCTAATTCATTTACGCGTTCTTCTGGGACTAATCGACGAGTCACACCAATTTTATAAAAATCTTCTCCAAATGAACCAATATTCGAGATAATATATACATATCCAGCACGAGTATTTTGCTCTCTATCAAACACATTTTTCTTATCTAATTCTAGTAAAGATAATTTTGATTCTAATTCATTAATTTTCTGGAGATAGTTTGCAAATTCGGTAGTCGTGCTATCTAATTTATTTTTTTCTTGATTTAATCGAGTTAGTTCAGTTATAAAATGTTTTTCTTCTTTCTCGATTTTTTTCTTTTCAAGTTCAATTTCTCTTAAAACTTTTTTCTCTTCTCTAATTTGATCAGCCAAATCTTTTTGTTCTTCTTTTTCCTTTTGTTTTTTCAATTCGTACTCATAGGAAAGTTTTAATTCTTCATTTTTTAAAGATAAATACTCTGTTTTAATTGAAATTTTATTTCGTTGGTTTGCTTTGTTGATTTGATTAAAGCTGTTAAGCATTCGTTTTTCAATTGTTTCAAGGTTGTTAAATTTGACTTTATAAATAGCTGCATCACATTCGGAATTGAAAGCCCGAAGTGCTAATTTGATATTATCATTATTCATAGCGGCACCTTTAGCTTTACTTCCATCTAAAGTCCAACTGTCAGAAAAATTACAGGCATTTTTATTTTTGATAAGTGTTTTTTGTAAATCTCGGATGTAATTTAGTCTATCCATATATTCTTTTGAATTTGAATAGTTATATTTAGGTTGGTAAAATCCAAATGTTTGGAATAATACTTCATCATCAGTGATGATTAGTTTATTTTGTAATAAATTCAATTCATTTTTCTTTCTTAAAATTAATGATTCTACCTTTTCGAGCCTAGAATCCGCATCAATCTCTTTTTTTATTTGCTCATTTCTCATATATGTTTCTGCATAATCTGCATCATTCATACTTTTCTCATGTTTTATTTTAATAATTAGTAGCACAATAGCAGCGATAATTGGGATGACAAAGAGCCAAAGTGTTGATAATACCATTAAAAACCAAGTGGACAGATACCATTTTTCTTTCATTATTTCAGTTTCAACTCCTATTTTATAGTAATTTTTTAATATAATTACTGCATAGTACTACTCATTCTGGAAGGTATGAGTAGAGTTTCTAAATAGTTTATATTAACATTTTTTATTAATATGATTTTACAATTATATAAAACATATTAATCAACTCTATCAAATTATCTTTAGATAGTCAATTGAATTTCTTTGTATTGTTTTATGCTAGTAAAGAATTTTTCAAAAATAAAAAAGCAAGAATTAATTGCTAACTCTTGCTCTCCATTTTAATCACTAATTCCCTCACTATCGCCTCAAATAATTTTGCTTGATGGGGCTGTTGGAGTTCATAGAGCATCTCAATTCCACGTTGCGCTTTTTTTTCGCCGGCATCTCTATGATGCTCTATAATTAATAGCAAGCCAGAATAATAAAGATAGACGATTTTAAAGAAAATTTCGGTATATTCACTAGCTAAGTCATTCAATCTTTCCAGAACTTCTCTAGCTAGCTTACTTTCTTTTGCTAGAATTAATTCATGAATGACGTTTGTTAACAAACCACAAATAGCCAATTTGCCACGATCGTAATGTTTATATTTATCCAATAGCGGTAAAATTAATTGAAAATAATCAGCCTTTTCTTCATAGTTGATAAAATCTATGGTGTTGGCAAAAAGGAGAATCTCATGTAATGTCCAAGATTGTAGCGAGGATAAGTAGCTGGTAATAAAGGTCTGATCACTAACGCGGATACTGTTTTTTGTATAATTACCAGTTTGATTAAACTCTTCTAATTGCAAGAAGCGAGATCGAATTTCTGACAGTCGTAACTTAGAATAGATGTCTTCTTTCCCAGAAAAGGTGTGCATTAATTTTTGGAGACTCTCACTGTCATTTTTATTGCCAGCAGTGGAGTAAGCTAGTAAAAATTGTTCGATTTCAGATGGTTGATAGCCTCGATAAATAAAGAGGAATTCATCCAGTGAGATCATTAAGCGTTGGACTATTTGCTCCATCAAACGCAAGGAAATATCATGATTGCCTTTCTCGAAATCAATGGCATAAGATTTTGAGATAATCTCATGATACACGTCTTTTTGCTTTAAACCTTTATTTAAGCGAATATCTCGGATAACTTCGCCGTATGTTTTCATCACTATTCCCCCGGTCCTATATATCAGACTATTTATGTTATGAATTTGAAAAGTAAGTATAGTATACCTATAGTTTATCAGAAAAGATATTGTAAGCTTTGTATCATCCTGATAGAGAGAACTTTAGGAAAGAAGGAAGCAGGAATGAATGAGTTAATCACAAATCGCAAAATAAACCCTATCAATGGGTTCCTTGGATTCGTAATATTAGGGGGTGGCTTTTATCTAGCGACAAATTATAGTTCTACATTAACAAGTGTCTTTGCTCCATTTAGCTTAATGATTGCTGGGATATTGGCTTTCTTGCTTGTTTTTGGACCATCCGGAATCAAAGTGTTATTTAGCAGGCCGAATGATCCAAAAGGGAATAATCGAAATTTTGTTACTTATTTTTTTCTGGCATTAATAATGGGGTTTGCTTCAGGGGCAATAATGAAATTTTTATTTGGCTTCAATTTAACTGCCAATCCGGCAACTGAAAGATTTTTAGCTATTGCTCCAAAAATTCCCTTTATGTTACTAGGTGAAGAGTTGATTAGTTTTTATATTTTAATTGTTTGTGCACAGTTTATCTATCAAAAAACAGCTAATCAGAAAAAAGCCGAGCTAGTTGGAATCGTTATTAGTAGCATTGTTTTTGGTTTGCTGCATTATACAACTTACGATAATGGCACGATTTTTGAAACCTTGGCACATATTCTTTTGATTCAAGGAAGCGCTAGAGTTGCTTTTAATTTAAGTGGATTAAGAGCTAATTCGATTATCTTGCCTTTGCTGATCCATATTGTATATGATTTATTGTTTTTAAGTATCGGTTCATTTTAAAAGTAAATCAAATAGGACTTGACCTAAAGTTAACTTTAGATGATATGATTAGAGTATCATCTAACATAAAATCTATCGTAAGGGAGTTTTAAACATGGAATATGTAAAGCTAGGAAATACAGGAATGGATGTTTCACGGATTTGCTTAGGCGGAATGAGTTTTGGTGATCCGGATAAATGGTTGCATAAATGGGTTTTAAATGAAGAAAATAGCCGAGTGATTATCAAACGTGCTTTGGATTTAGGAATTAATTTTTTTGATACAGCCAATGTTTATTCTCTTGGAGAAAGCGAAACGATTTTAGGGCGAGCATTAAAGGATTACGCCGATCGTGATCAGATTGTTTTAGCGACAAAAGTTCAGGGGCAGATGTTTGAAGGTCCTAATGGATCTGGATTGTCGCGTAAATCAATTATGAGCGAGATTGATAAAAGTTTAAAACGGTTAGATACAGATTATGTAGATTTATATATTGCACATCGTTGGGATTACAATACACCGATTGAAGAAACGATGGAGGCGCTTCATGATGTAGTGAAATCAGGAAAAGCCCGTTATATTGGTGCTTCTGCCATGTATGCTTGGCAGTTTCAAAAAGCGTTGCATGTAGCTGAAAAGAATGGCTGGACAAAATTTATTTCTATGCAGAATCATTTGAATTTAATTTATCGTGAAGAAGAACGTGAGATGTTGCCTCTTTGTCGGGAAGAAAAGATTGCGGTTACTCCTTACAGTCCGCTAGCATCAGGGCGTTTGACTCGCGATTGGTCAGAAACAACAAAGCGTTCAGAAACAGATAATATCGCACGGTCAAAATATGATGCTACGGCGGATATAGATAAGTTAATTGTTGAACGGGTTGCTGAGCTAGCTGCTAAAAAGGATGTATCGCGAGCAGATATTGCGTTGGCATGGTTGTTGCAAAAAGACCAAGTAGTTGCGCCAGTCATCGGTGCGACGAAAGTAACGCAGCTTGAAAATACACTTGGAGCCTTATCTGTAAGTTTAACGGAAGAGGATGTTCATTACTTGGAAGAACTCTATAGTCCACATCGTATTGTTGGCTTTAGCTAAATGTAAGGACAGGCCATTAAATCAAGGGAGAATCTCTTGGTTTAGTGGTTTTTTCGATAAAATAAAAGAGTGCTACTTGACTTAGAGTAAGCTTTAAGTGTTACGCTACAAGAAGATAGAAACAAAGTTAGGAAGAGGGGATCGTATGAATATTAGTGGAGCTAGTGATGCAACTAATGTTTCCGCAGATACTATTCGCTATTATGAACGAATTGGCTTAATTCCACCAGTTAAACGGAAACTTAATGGAATTCGGGATTTTACTGATGAGGATGTTCGTTGGATTATCTTTAGTCGGTAAATGCGGAATGCAGGTTTATCCATTGAGTCCTTAATCGACTATTTAGCTCTTTTTCGTGTGGGGGATCAAACCGTTCCGGCACGAGTTGAGCTATTAAAAGAACGGTATGACGAGCTAGCGGAACGAATTCAGCTTATGCAAAGTGCGTTAGATCGATTAACATATAAAATCGAGAATTACGATACTCATATGCTAGCCGCTGAGAAAAATTTAAAAAAGTTTGAATAAATACAATTTGTACGAAAAGGTGGCGATTATCGATGAGAATCAATGAAGTAAGTCAACAGTGTGGCATTAGTATTCCAACGTTAAGATATTATGAAAAAATTGGATTGATTGACGAAGTTCAACGAGAAAATGGTATCCGGAATTACCAAGCAGCTGATTTGGAGCGGATTGAGTTTATTCTATGTATGAAAGCTTCGGGAATGTCTTTGGAGGATTTGTGTGTTTATTTTGACTTGTATCGACAAGGCGATGATACATTAGAGGAACGGGAGCATTTATTAAGTCAACATAAGCAGCATACCTTTGAAAAATTACAAAAAATTCAGCAATCTTTGGATTATATTGAGTTTAAAATTGATTTTACTAGAGAAAAAATTCAACAAAGGGATGCTGAAAAAATTCTTTAATGAAAAGATTATTTCTCTTGACTTAAAGTTCACTTTAAGGTGTAAAGTGGTTATATTAATGAATAAGGGAGCGATTTAGAATGACAGATTTAAGCAATAGCACTATTTTTCCAAAAGGAACTAAAGTTGCAACTAATTTTATTGGTGATGCCTATTTAGAAATGTTAGTTCAAGGGGATGAACTTTTTGATGTCCCTGTTGGCAATGTAACCTTTGCACCTGGAGCACGTAATAATTGGCATGTGCATGAAAAATATCAAATTTTATTGGTTACGGGCGGAACTGGATATTATCAAGAAGAAGGCAAACCTGCTCAAGTTTTACGTGAAGGAGATGTTGTTCAGATTCCTGCGGGAGTTAAACATTGGCATGGTGCAACAGCATCAGAGTGGTTTGTCCATTTAGCGATGACTAAAGGAGCAACGACTTGGCTAGAAGAAGTGAGTGACCAGCAGTACCACAGCATATAAAAAAAATCCAGTGAAGGCCATTTTGACTGCGGCTTTTACTGGATTTTTTATAGTAAACAAGATACTTTTATAGGTTTTTAAAGCCTAGCTCAGCTAATCTTTCACTATTTTCTATTCGTTCTGCTTCAGTATTAAATAAAGTTAGACCAATGACAGATGAACTAGTTTCTGTACTGTATGCCTCTGGATTCCAAATACTCAAGGGAATAAATGTCTGGGAGTCAACTAACTTATGAAGCTCTTCTAGCATTTTTGGATAGTCATGCTGAAAAGCAAAAGAGCTTAACTGAGCATTGTCTTTTGAATAAGTTTGAGAGATAAAAGGCATTAAAAGTAATGGAGCAGTCGATGCATTTAATCTAAAATTAAGATCAATAAAGTAGAATTGGTCGTTAGAAATAATCACATCAAAACCAGCAATTCCGTGAAAACCTTGTTCAAAGGCTTTTTTCATAATACTAATTCCTTCAGTTACAATAGCAGAATTCACTTCAACAACAGTTCCCAGAATATTGCCTTTATGAATTCCTTGTAAAATCAGTTGTGCCGTTGTGCCTAAATAGCTGATTTCACCAGAAGGACTACAGGCGAACTGAACACAAAAATTTTCTTCTGGATGAATGTACGTTTCAATGATAACTTGAGGAGACTTATCAAAAAATAAGATAGCTTCTGCCAAATCAACGGCATTCATGCAAATATAAACGCCGTATCCTCCTGCTGTTGGTGTACCATCTCCATTTTTTATCACAATTGGTTTTGTAAAAGATAGCTCTTTTAAAGAGTCATAAGTGATGATTTCCCTAGGAGGAATATGTTGCAAGCTAACTAATTTTTCTAGAGTAGTTTTGTCAGATAAATCCAGAATAATCTCAGGAGAAACATGATAGGTTGAATAGTTTAATCTGCTTTTTTTATGAGGATATTGCATGATTAATGTTTGATTTGATTCAGCGCAAGTAGAGAGCAATTCATGGTACTCCTCTGGATTCTTGTAGCGATAGATTTCTTTAGGAATTGAGAGACCAGCATATTTTAATAGCTCAAGCGCATCATTTTGATTCACATTTTCACTACATATGATGGATTGATTCCCCATGATGGCAAATTCTCTACCGGTTATCATGTCGAAAATTTGTGGATTTTTTGGAAGAAATCCATAGTCATCAAAAGATACTCTTGGATTAAAGATATCTTCAGTATCAAAAATGCTGTTCATTAAGAGTGGATAGTTGTCCATATAATTCCTCCTTCATTTTATAGTAAATTTGATTTTAAAGTATTTAGTTTTAACGCATAGAGTAGAACAAAGACAGATAGTGTTAAGGCAATTAAGGAGATGGAAAAGTAGCTGTCAAAAAGATCAAGTAATTTGCTACTAAGATAGACACCAAGTAAGCCACTAAATTGGTGAATCAATATATTTAAAGCCAATAATTTACCTGTTGCTGCGGTTGTATGTTCTACAATCAAGATGACGGCTAGCATAACTACTCCAGAATAGGTGAAGCCGAATAGTAGAACAAATAAGGTAAATTGAAGCATAGGTGCAAGAGGAAGTAGTAGAATAGGGAAGTTAATGGCGCGTCCTAAAAATAACCATTTTAAAATAGTAACCTTTCGCTGATATCGATCAGAGGTAACACCAACTAGCAACCCACCTAGGATAACGCCAATGCCAAATAAAGACATCAACGTACCTGTATGATTTGTAGTCAACTGGTTTTTAATCATCATAGAAACTAACTGAGTATCAATAATCCCCATTGAAAAACCACAAACAAACACAGCACTAAAAACATATTTAATGAGTGGCGTATGAAAAGCAGAGTGAATTGCCATTGTCCATGTACTAGGAATAACCGGGATGGAAGCACTCTTTTTAGAATCTGGATTTTTCAAGGTGAGGATTGTAAGAGGTAAGAGAATAATTAAAAAAATGGCTAGATTTTTATAGGTTGTCTGCCAGGGTTGATTTTTAGCTAACTGAGACCAGACAGGTGCTAAGATCGCCAAACCTATGGAGTTACAATTATTTAGGAGAGCTAAAGCGAGCCCTTTATTTTTTTGAACCAATGAGAGATATAATATTGAGTGGGGACACCCCAAGACATTCCGTAGCCTAACCCACCAATTAGACCATAGATAAGGACAAAGGATTCAGCGGATACGAGTTGAAATAAAATGACGGAAGCTGTTAAAATAACACGGATTCCCATAAAGAACACAGTACGTAGACGAATACGATCAATTAACTAACCTGAAACCACTCCGCCAATTCCAGAAGCGACCATAAATAGTCCTGAAGCGATAGACGTTACGTTACTATTGAAGTCCTTAGCTAAATAAGGCAGAAAGAACTTGAATGAATTTCTTAAAGAATTGATGCTAATGCCATAAATACAAATAATTGCTAAAGTTATCCAAGGGAAATAAGTTGTCTTTTTGTTGAGTTTTATCGTTAGAATTCCTCCTTTAGATTATATAATGATTTCATTATGATTAAAATAAGATGTGAAAAAGAATTGTGTATGTAAATATATCAAATAGCCAGAATGATTACAATACTTTTTGAGAAAAAATTTGGAATAGTAACGACTGCTGAAAAATAACAAGAAATCGAGTAAAAAGCAGCCACCTTAGAAATAATCTGAAGTGGCTGCTTTTGATTGCTGTTTATTCATAAATTTCTTTCGCAAGATTGAACGCAGACCAAGCTTTAGGCCAACCGGCATAGAAAGCAAGGTGAGTAATTATTTCGGCAATTTCTTCTTTAGTAACGCCATTCTTCTTAGCTTTTTCCAAATGAGGACGCAATTGTTCAAAATTCCCACCAGAGATTAGACTACTAACGGTAATTAAGCTTCGATCACGAGCTGAAAGCTGATCTTCACGAGACCAAACTTCTCCAAATAAAATAGCATCATTTAATTCTGCGAATTTTGGTGCAAACTCTCCCAGTTGTTCTTGACCTGCTGTTTGTTTTTCAAATGCCATTATGTTTTCATCCTTTCAAATCAAAGTTTCGTTCTTAAGAAGAGTATAATCCCTAAAGTGGACTTTAAGTCAAATGAAATCAATTGCTTTAATTCTAAAATAAGTAATGCTTGACTTAAAGTGAACTTTAAGTGGTAAGTTAACTTTATCTAATAAAGGAGGAATAAATATGTCAATTAATTCAGGCAAGGTTGTAATAGTAATGGGGGCATCAAGTGGGATCGGAGAGGCAACTGTTCGCCGTTTGGCTAAAGAAAAAAATAAACTAGTTATCGCTGCTCGACGTGAAAGTCATTTAAAAGCAATTAAGGAGTCATTACCTCATGCGGAACTTGTCTATCAAGTAGCGGATGTTTCAAAGTATGATGAAGTTCAAAAAGTGATAGAACTTGCATTAACAACATTTGGTAAGATTGATGTTCTGTATAATAACGCAGGCATTATGCCAACAGCACCTTTAGCAGCAGGGCATCGTGAAGAATGGCAACAAATGTTGGATATTAATATTACCGGCGTTCTAAATGGAATTGCAGCAGTGTTGCCGATTATGGTGAAGCAAAAATCCGGTCATATTATTGCTACTGATTCAGTAGCGGGGCATGTCGTTTATCCGGATTCAGCTGTTTATTGTGGAACTAAATTTGCCGTACGAGCAATTATGGAAGGCCTACGTCAAGAACAACATCAAAACAATATTAAATCAACAATTATTTCACCTGGAGCAGTAGATACCGATTTGTATCAAACGATTAGTGATGCGGCAACAAGAGATGCTGTTATGAAAAATCAACAAACGGCAGGGTTTGGTTTAACCTCAGAACAAGTAGCTGATGCGGTAGCCTACGTCATTGCTACGCCTGATAATGTTTCCGTTAGCGATATGATTATTCGACCTACGAAACAACCCATTTAATTTCTGTTAGTTAGCGAATTTTGTTGTTTTCCTATAATTAGAGTTATAATATTAAGTAAAGATTAGATACCTAAGGAGGCAACTAGAATGACGTACTCAATTGGCGAATTTTCAAAATTAGTTGGTGTAAAGGAACATACTCTGCGTTTTTATGAAAAAGAAGGCTTAATTCAAGTATCAAGGAACAAAAATAACATCCGAATGTATAATGATTTAGATGTAGGATGGATTGAATTCCTATTGCATATGAAGGGAACCGGAATGTCTCTGGCTGATTTAAAAAAATATACAATCTTACGAGCAATCGGTGATTCTACGATCTACGAAAGAATGATGTTGCTAAAAAATCAGAAAAAAGAAGTAGAGAGCGAGTTGGAAAAATTCTTATTTAATTTAGAAGTTTTGACTAAGAAGATTGAATTTTACGAAGATCGTTTAGAGGGGAAAGAATACAGCTTTCGTTTACCAACGAAAAAGTAAAACGTGTCTGAAAGCTACGCTAGCAAATAGGTTCATAATGATGATGGAATTTGTCGTTATAAATACTTACTTATGCATCACATAGGCTAATTTTATTTTCAGGTTTCCACAATGCTTATTGAAAAATTCGGATGTCACTGTTGTTTTCAGATAGACTCTAGTAAAATAAGCATTCGTATATTTCTAAATGTAAGAAAATCGTTGGTCACTCGAGAGATTCAAGTAGGATACTTGTGGTCCCTCTTGAAACAGTCGTTAGTTGTATTCCTCTAGCCATTTTACGATTAAAACTAGCATCAAATGATTTAGCTCTAGCTAGATTGTTTGATGTTTTTTAGATAGGTTTTTCAATATTGTTCAGTAAATTATTTCTAGTGATGAATTAGACTTAATTTTAGATGGTTATATATTTGACAAATGTAGTTTTGTAGAGTAGTTTTACTTTAGACATAAGCTAGTTTTATTTTGTGAAAAAATTATTAAAGTGAGGTTTATTATGATTCAAATAATCTATTTTTCTTGCTCAGGAAATACTCGAGCTTTTGTTAAAAGTTTGATCGAACATAGTCAGTTGCAACATCGTTTTAGTGAAAATAATCCAGTGATTGAAGCGAAAGAAATCACAGACCAAACCGAATTTTTTAAGGAAGAACAATCATTTATTGCATTCGTGCCAACGTATTTAGATGGTGGCAATGGAATTGACAATGGGACGACTGAGATTGTAACAAATACATTAGGTGAATATATAGCATATGAAGATAATTTTGAGTTGTGCCTTGGTGTGGTAGGAAGTGGCAATAAGAATTTTAATTGGCAATACTGTCTAACCGCTAAACAATATGCGGAAAAATTTGGTATTCCTTTCTTAGCAGATTATGAACTTAGAGGAACATCTAAGGACACTGAGCGTATTTATCAAGTTTTAAAGGAGTTAAAAGAAAATGGTTAATAGAAATATGTGTTTGACGGAGCAAAATTTTCAGCTTTTTGACCGAGAAGTGAAACAATTTTTTAAATTAAAACAAATGTATCCGTTAGAAGAAATTGAAGCAATTAAGCGTGATTATAAAACAACTTGGGATTTGTGGAAAGCAATTAACTTATCCGCGTATGAAGAGCTTCAGACAAAGATTGATTTAATGAAACCGAAAGTTGAAAGTTGGACAAATGGTTGGCAAGTTAGAGGGCATTATTGGGTATCTTATCGTAGCATAGATAGACAGTCAGATGCAACATGCATAGGAATTTTATTGAATCGCAAAAATCTTAGAATTAATTTATTATGGCAAAAATATAAAGAAAAGCAGTCAGAAGTTTCTGCTAGTGACTATAATGAAAAATTAAATCGTATTCCTGAGTGGGCTAAAACAGTGAATCCAGAGGAGTATTTTATTTGGACAAGTCGGCAAGAAGAACTAGATGATTATATTAGTTTAGCGACCTATCTAGAGAGTCCGATTGAACAAGCACGAATTGAAACGGAGTTAGCGGAGGGGGAAACGTTCAAAGTTGGACGAGTTATTCCAAAGCAAGTTCTTATTTCAGAAGTTAACCAATTAATTGCACAAAGTGTTGTAGAGTTATATCCACTTTATGAAGCTTAAAGCTAAGACAAGTAACCTGATAGAAAGGTTACTTGTTTTTTTGTATACCGTAATTAAATGGGTTAAGTTATTTACAAACAAAGGTGTTTCAGGTATAATTGAGTAAATTTTCTGAAAAATTAAATTATGGTTAATTTTCAGAGAGAACATACTTATTTTTAGGATGGAAAGTTAGATGAGAGGGATGGATGACAGATGAAAAAGATTTTTGCTGAAGCCAATGAATACAATTTAAAAGATTTTTTTATTGAAGAGGGTTTGTCGGTAAGTAGTTTTAGAATGGGAACAATTTCTGTTTTACCAGGTGAACGCGTTCCAAAAGAAGGTGTTTCAGTTCATGAAGAAAATGAATATAGTTACATTATTTCTGGTGGTATGACTGGTGAAAGTGGCGGAGAAGCCTTTGAAATTAGTGGAGGAATGGGAACCTTGATTCCTGCTGGAGAAGAGCATTGGTGTATCAATGAAAGCGATGTTCCATGTGAGATTTGTTGGGTATTGATTAAGTAAGAAGACATAGGGGGAGTTAGATGAAAGTTAAAGGGTTTTTGGGGGTATTGGCTTTAGGAGTAGTAGCTGTGACGTTAGCGAGTTGTGGTGCTAGTACAGATAAGCAAAGTAAGGATGATAGTAAGGTTGGAAGCAAAACACTTAATTTAATGGTTGCCTCAGAAGTGACAACGTTAGATTCACTAAACATGTTAGATTTTCCTGATGCAGTAGTACAAACAGCAATTTTTGAAGGCTTGTATGCACTGGATTCAGACGAAAAAGTAACGCCAGGGGTAGCGAAAGAGTTGCCAGAAATTTCTGAAGATGGAAAAACCTATACGATAAAATTAAGAGAAGATGCAGTGTGGTCGAATGGAACAAAGGTAACGGCGAATGATTTTGTTTATGCTTGGAAAAAATTAGCGGATCCAGCAGAAGGTTTGGTTTATAGCTTTTTGATTCAGCAGACTATTTTGAATGGCGCAGAAGTTGTCACTGGTGAAAAACCTGTTGATGAATTAGGTGTAAAAGCTATAGATGATTATACACTTGAAGTTCAATTAAGTGAGCCAAAACCTTTCTTTACATCTGTTTTAACGTTCCCAGTTTTCTTCCCACAAAATCAAGAATTTGTGGAAAAACAAGGTGATAGTTACGGTGCTTCTAGTGATAAGGTGATCTACAATGGTCCTTTTACAATTAAAGAGTGGAAACAAGGACAACTTGGTTGGGATTTGAAAAAGAATGAAACTTATCACGATAAGAAGAATGTTAAATCGGATACGATTCACTACGAAGTAATTAAAGAAAGTTCAACAGCTTTGAATTTATATGATAATGATGAGTTAGATGTAGCTACGTTAACGGGTGTTTTAGCTTCGGAAAATACAACACATCCAGACTTTATATCTAAACCAACGGCAATAATCAACTATGTACGATTAAATCAAAAACGTGATGGACAAGCAACACCATTAGCGAATGAAAATGTTCGGAAAGCTTTGGCTTTAGGTCTGGATAAAAAAACAATGGCTGAAAAAGTAATTGCAGATGGTTCTAATGGGTTAGATGGTATGATTCCATCAGGATTTGTAGGGAATCCAGAAACGAATGAAGATTTCCGCAAACAAGCGGGCGATGTGATGAGCTTTGATAAAAAAGCAGCTCTTAGTTACTGGGAAAAAGCTAAAAAAGAATTAGGTAAATCAACGATTGAAGTTGAATTAATGGTGACAGATGATGGCGTCTATAAAAAAATGGGAGAATATCTACAAGGAAATTGGGAAGAAAACTTGCCTGGTTTGAAAATTAGTATTCGTTCGATGCCAACAGAAGCAGCCTTAAATTTTGCTAGAGAAAGTAATTACGATATGTTCTTAATTTATTGGGCACCAGATTATCAAGATCCAATTTCAACGTTAAATGTTTTTAAAACAACGAATGCAATGAGCTATAGCAATCCAAAGTATGATGAATTGTTAGAAAAAGCTTCGACAACCTATGCATTGGATTTGGAAAAGCGCTGGGAGACATTGATTGAAGCTGAGAAATTCTTATTAGAAGATACAGCGGGTACGGTAGCAGTTAGTCAACGAAATGATGCAATTTTACAAAAAGATACAGTTGAAGGAATTGATTATCATTCTTATGGCGCGCCAATCGTTTTAAAAGGTGCTTATAAAAAATAAAAAAAGAGGAGACTGATTTTTTACCAGCCTTGATACAGATAAAAAGCTTGAGACAAAACTTTTTTAAGTTTTATCTCAAGCTTTTTTTATGCATGTTTGCATTTGCATTTTTTCGTTGGATGATGATGATTGTGGTGTTTACGATACTCGGCTTTTTTTAATGCTGAATCTGCTGCATACCAAGCAAGAGCTCCACTAATAATGGTTGCTCCACCTAAAATGGATGCTGCACCAAATCCAATGAATCCATTTCTAATTGCTCGTTTCATTTTTTCATCCCCTATCTAATTCATTCCTATAAGCCAATCCTAGCATATTCAATGAACAGATAGCAACTAATAATCCATTCGTGGTTTAGGGAAATCCCTTAAGCCGTTTTGGCGAAGGCGGAAATCAAAGAGAAAGCCTTATATAATCAGAAGAATACTGACATTTTTTTATGAAATAGATTGACAAAATGGCTGAAATACGATAAATTTAACAGTGTAGTGAGAATGATTATCATTGTCAAATGAAAGAAACTTTATTTTTAAATAAATATGTGAAATGATAATCAAACGAAAGTTTTTTAATTGTAGGGATTTAAATCATAAAATTAGAAAAGAGGCGAAAAAATGGTGACTGAAAAAATGATAGGTGGTTTGCCATTGGCTTTTTTTGAAATAGATCGGCAGGCAGTTATCCTTAAAATTAAAGGTGTTGGAGAAATCAAACAACGCTTGGCTTCAATTGGAATTGCTGAAAATGAAGAGATTATCATTGTAGCTAAAAATGCTCAAAGCTGTATTGTTAAAGTCAAGGAATCCAAAGTTGCTCTTGATTTTAAAATGACAAATAAAATTATTGTAAAGGAAAAAACTGAATGGACAAATTAACCTTAAAAGAAGTCGCAATTGGTGAAACGGTGCTTGTTCAAAAAGTTCTCGGACAAGGGCCTACAAAAAGAAGATTAATGGATATGGGAATTACTCGTGGTGCTAGTATTTTTGTTCGCAAAGTTGCTCCATTAGGAGATCCAATTGAAGTAACCATTCGTGGTTATGAATTATCCTTACGAAAAGAAGATGCTGAATTAATTAGTGTTCAACAAAAAAAGGAGGAGTAAGATGATAACCATTGCTTTAGCAGGAAACCCTAATAGTGGGAAAACAACGCTGTTTAATAGTTTGACTGGATCCAATCAACGGGTAGGGAATTGGCCTGGCGTGACAGTTGAGCGTAAAGAAGGTAGTCTGAAGTCTGATAAAGCAATCCGTATTATGGATTTACCTGGTGTTTATTCCCTATCTCCTTATACAATGGAAGAGATAGTGACAAGAGATTATCTATTAGAACAAAAACCAGATGTGGTTATTAACTTAGTTGATGCTACAAACTTGGAAAGAAATCTGTACTTAACTTCACAATTAGCTGAATTAAATATTCCTATGATTATTGCCTTAAATATGATGGATATTGTTAAAAAAAATGGGGATACTTTAGATTATAAAAAATTAAGTCAGAAACTTGGGCTTCCAATTGTTCCAATTTCCGCTTTAAAAAATGAAGGAATTTCTGAATTGATTGAGGAGGCGAAGGCCAATGTAGAGCAGCCTCCAATAAAAACAGACTTTATCACATATTCTTCCTCTCTTGAAAAAGTAATAGAAAAAATCGAGAGCCAGATTCAACCATTCATTGGATCAGAAAATATCCGCTATTATTCAATTAAATTATTTGAAGCAGATGAAGACACTCTTAGCAAATTAATGAAGATTCCTTCTGAGGCTAAAGCTGAAATGACAAAGTTATCAGAAAGTTATCAAGAGGAACTTGATGACGATGGTGAATCGATTATCACCTGCGAACGCTATGAGAGAATTACTGAAATCGTCGCAACTGTTCAAAAAAAGAAAGCAACTGGACACAGTACAGTGTCGGATAAAATTGATCGAGTCGTAACCAACCGTTTCTTAGGCTTACCAATCTTTGCAGTGATTATGTTTGGTGTTTATTACTTTTCAATTTCAACCATTGGAACGCTAGGAACGGACTGGGTAAATGATGTCCTGTTTGGTGAATGGATTCCAAACTTAGCTACAAATTTCTTGACAGGTATAGGTGTCAATGATGTGGTGATTAGTTTAGTAGTTGATGGCGTTATTGCAGGTGTAGGAGCTATCTTAGGTTTTTTACCACAAATGGCCGCTTTATTTTTATGTTTGGCTATTTTAGAAGATTGTGGGTATATGGCTCGCATCGCATTTGTAATGGACCGTGTATTTCGGAATTTTGGCTTGTCAGGGAAGTCGTTCATTCCATTATTAATTGGTTCCGGTTGTTCCGTTCCAGGAATTCAGGCATCGCGAACAATTGAAAATGTAAAAGACCGACGAATTACCATTATGACCACTTCCTTTATTCCTTGTGGGGCGAAGTTACCTGTTATTGCACTAATTGCAAATGCAATTTTTGGTGGCAATGGTTGGCTAGCAGTGTCAATGTACTTTATGGGAATTATTGCAGTGATTGTTTCAGGTGTTATTTTGAAAAAAAGTAGCTTTTTCGCTGGTGATCCAGCTCCTTTCGTAATGGAATTACCTGCGTACCATTTGCCAAAATTAACTGGTTTGTTGCGTTTGGTTTTAGATAAATGTTGGGCCTTTGTTAAACGCGCAGGTTCGGTGATTTTTGTTTCTTCTTGTATTATCTGGTTTCTTGGTAGTTTTAGCTGGAGTTTTAATCTAGTCGAAGACAGTAGTGTCAGTATATTAGCCGGAATTGGTCGCTTCTTTGCCCCTGTTTTTGCTCCTTTAGGTTTTGGAACGTGGGAGGCCTCAGTGGCGACTATCCAAGGCTTTGTTGCGAAGGAAAATGTAGTTGGAACAATGGGTGTCCTAGCAGGAATCGGAGGCGAGGCAACTGAAACAACAGGTGGTTTATTAGCAGTATTTGCTAGTCAATATACGATTGTTTCAGCCTTATCTTTCTTAGTCTTTAACATGTTATGCATGCCCTGCTTTGCAGCCGTGGGTGCGATGCGGACAGAGTTAGGTTCAAATAAATGGACGGTTATGGCTGTTGCTTACCAAATGGTTTTTGCTTACAGCATTGCTTTTATGGTCAATCAGTTTGGCAATGTAATCTGGTTACAGACTGGATTTTCATTTGGAACAGCTTTAGCGCTAATTATTTTAGCGATTCTAATTTATTTAATCGTTCGTCCAGTTGCGAAAGTTAGCAATAAATATGCCGAAAGAGTCTTACAATCCTAGTAAGAGAAATGAGGGGAAAACTATGAATCTTCCATCTTTAATTGTGTTAGTTCTAATTGTTGGTTTAGTTATTTTCTTTCTAGCTCGTAGCTTTAAAGGACTAAAATCAGGTGAAAGTCAATGCTCTGGGTGTACAGTAACTAGCTGTCCTTTGAGTAGTTACGCGACTAAAGCTCAAGATGACAGCAACCAATCAATCTGTTGCCAAAAAGAAAGTGATAGGTTAAATGAAAATGGTCATCCTGTGACTTAACTATTAAATAAAGAAAAAACTACGACAGATCATTCAATTGGTCTGTCGTAGTTTTTTTGCTTAATGATACGTTTAAGGTGGTTTTTTTGAGATAGATTCAGTACACTTAAATAAAGAAGAAAATTAGGAGGAGATGAGAAATGAAGGGTGTTTTAAGTTTTATTATCTTATTGTTGGTGGCAATAGTTATTTTAGTAAATCTTCAAAAAAAGAACCGAGTAGACCAGATCTTGATTGAACCTAATTTAGTAGAAGATGTAACAAAGGAAGAGTATGAAACGGTGGTTCTAGAGATCGCCAATCTATTATCAATGAATAATCAAGGCTTAGAAGAAAAATTACTTTATTGCATAAATGATTATAGTGGTTACTTTGTTCGTTATCAAGATGAATTAGCTTTAAGAGGAATTGAGAATCCAGATAAAATTAGTTTTAAACTAGTTTTATGGTTAGGAATGATTGATGGGTTACAGCAATTGGATTTAGTAAGTAGCCATGATTGGAAGGATAACTTAGATGGATTTTTAGCGGGAATCCTCTTTACTTCTAAAAAACAAAATAGTCCATTGTCTGTTATCGTAAAACCTAGTGGTTCAGAAGAAATCTTTGCACCCGAAGCTTTTGCTTTGATTGTAAATCAGCTGCCGACGTTGTATCACTTAGTTAATCTAGACTCTGATGGAGATGAATACAACTTAATTGTAGTAGAAGAAACTGTTTTGGTTAAACTACAGAAATTGGCTAAACAGATAAATGTGAAAATAGTGGATTTAAAGTAAAGTGAAGGCAACATGACTTGATAATCGAGAGAGTAGGAATGTTGATTAGTGGAGAGCTCTAATTTTTGAGTTGGATGACCTGTCTTTACTGGCTCATTATGATTGGAAATACGAGTTGATTGAGTTTTATGATAGTGTGGCTAAGTTATCTAAAAATAAAGGGATCGAGTTATCTGTTAAAGAACCGGCTAAGTCAAGGGCGTTATTTGCTTCACAAGCAATTGCTTGGATCGGTTTTATTCAGTTACCAGATGAAGAGTGATGACGTTAATATAGTGATGATTTGGTAATTGATAAGGACGTATTTAGCCAAGCAGAAGAATTGAGGAAGTTAGGGAATTTGAACTATTAAATTGAGAATTTTTATTTTCTTGATTTAATAGTTTTTTTATTTTTATTTTGCTATAATTATATGTATGATATTATTTGAATTAACAATATGTTTTTTACTGGAAAGGTTGGAGAAAATGAATTTAGCTGGTTTCATTTTATTCTCCGTATTATTTTTAATTGCGGTTGTAACTGGAATAATCAATGGTACTAAGAATTCCATTCGTTTAAATGAATGGTCAGATCAAAAGAAATTTAAGAGAGTTGTCTTTTTTCAAAAGTTGTTTATTACTAGAACGATTAAACATATGATTTTGTTATATGGTGGATTTTGTTTATTACTTGCTATACATATCCTCAGAATAATACCGAATACACCAATGAATTATGTTTATTTTACTAAGTTTTTGTTGATACTATTTTTTGCCATGATTTGTCTGGAAGTCATTAATAAATTAATGAATACTCAAACAGTTTTTGCTAATTTGTATCTTTTATTTTTTATCTTATTGAGTTTATTAATGGGTTTGCTTTCCAATATTGAAAAAATGGGGAACTCAAGTTATCTATTTTTTGCTCTTCTATTAGTAGTTTCCATTCGATTTACCTATCTTTTAGTTAGTTTATTGCGAAGCATGAGCTTTTCAACTTTTTTTTATTCATTTATTATGCTTTTTGTTTTTAGTTTCCTCATTTTACTTAATGGTTTTTTCTTCGGACTGATTTATGTTGGAATAGGAACAGAAAATATGACTAATTCATTTATATCCGCCATCGATACAGAAAAATTAACAAGATTAAGCGAGTTATCAGCAAGTGGCAAAGGGATGATTAAGTTTACTTTGTATCTTTCTTATATAGGCAATCTGCCTTTTTTTAGTTCGATTGAACCGCCTAATAGTGGAGTGAATTTTACTTCCTATCTACCTTATCTAGAGCGGTTATTTGGTTATTTTTTCTCAACGATCTTCATCAGTTATCTAATTTTAGGTGAGCTGAAAAATGGGAAAACTAAATTAGAATCTGGGAAAAATAGTAATATTTTATTTAAAGACAATGGATTAGCAAAAGCAATTGGGAAAGAGCTTTATAAATTGACGAAAGATCCAACTTATTTAAGTAAACAAAAAAGATTTAGAGAAAAGGAATTAAGCAAAATTATTACACTTCATGCATACAATTATGAAATCAAAAATTTAGCTGGTTTGGAGTATTTAACTTCTTTACGGGAGTTGGATTTAAGAAATAATTTTATCAAAGATGGAACAAAGATTGCTCATTTAACTTATCTTGAAAAGTTGAGTATTAGTAATAATTTGTTAACAGATAGTCACTTTGTAGAAAAACTGATAGATTTAGAAACATTAATTATTGATAAAAATTATCTTGAAACTAGCGAAGAATTAGTTAATTTAGAGAAGTTAACCAATTTTTCTGGAAAAGATAACGGTTTTCTGGATATATCTTTCTTACAAAAAAATCTGAATTTGAGATATATTGATGTCCGTGAGAATCGCTTAAAAAATTTGCCAACTTTTGAAAGTAACGAGAACCGCTTAATTTTAAGGGCTGATAGAAATCGTATTATGGCTATTCCAGAATCTAAAGGGGTTCGCTATATTGCTCGTAAACAATTGATCCTAACGAAAGAGATCAAAAGAGTTGAGAAGCAGTTGAAGTCTCAAAAAGACATGCTGATTTTCAAAGAAGAATATCAATTAAATGAATTGTTATCTTTTCGATATAAGAGTTCTGGGAAGAAGAAACTTTCAGGCAGGGTTAAAAAGCTGAATACGTTAAAATAAGGAATGGCAGATAGTTCAGTTTCTTATTATCGTGGTAGGTAACTGTAACTACAGAGCTTTTATTGGAGAATTATTTAGAGCTAGTGGATACTTTGTTAGGCTTTACTGGGGGGCCAGTCAGCCAGCCGGGTACGGTAGGGAATCAATGAAACTTCTTTATGAAGGAGTTGGGGTTTGAAATAGAATGATTTATATTTGTTTTTACTTATTCATTGCTAGGTCATTTTGAAAAACTGAATCATTTATCATTTTTATATGTTTATTATTCACGAGCCTTTATTTATTTAAACCCGTCAACTAACATCGTTTCTATGAAATTAAATAGTTATCACTTAATTTCAGCTGTATTTCTTATAGTACATGGTATTCGGGTTAAGATGATGATGTGAAGTACCCTAGTTCAAAGGGGAACAGTTTAATTTTTATGCCTGTATACTTTTGACGATTGTTCAGTTTTTAAAGATATTACAGCTTTTCAGTACGATGCCCAATTACACTTTTTCTGAAATGAAACAAGGGCTTAGCTTCGTTCAAGATCCATTTATCCATAGTTTAGGATGATTTTATCTACGAGTTAATTAGTTATGCTACAGTAAGCTTGTTACTAAATATTTTATAAGGAGCATGTGTACATGAAAAGCGTTAAAGAACTAAATAAAAAAGAAATGCAACAAATTAATGGTGGAGCTACCTCTTATGGCAATGGTGTTTATTGTAACAAAAAGAAATGTTGGGTAAACAAGGCAGAAAACAAACAAGCTATTGCTGGAATAGTTATCGGTGGATGGGCTTCTAGTTTAGCAGGAATGGGACATTAAAGAGGTATCTAGTCATGATAAAAGATGAAAAAATAAATAAAATCCATGTTTTAGTTAAAAGTGCGCTTGATAATACGGATGTTAAGAATGATAAAAAACTTTCTTTACTTCTTATGAGAATACAAGAAACATCAATTAATGGAGAACTATTTTACGATTATAAAAAGGAATTACAACCAGCTATTAGTATGTACTCTATTCAACATAACTTTCGGGTTCCTGACGATCTAGTAAAACTGTTAGCATTAGTTCAAACCCCTAAAGCTTGGTCAGGATTTTAACTTTAGTTCCAGATGAGTTAAAATCATAAAAAATAAGGAATGCTGTTAAATCAGCGTTCCTTATTTTTTTATTCAATCATACTATAACTTTACTTAAAGATGTTCAATGGACTTTTATAGAAATGCTTTATACAAAAGATCATATTGAAATATAGCTGTTTTCCAAGATTTCGACATTTCTGTACGGTTCAGCCCTTTTGTAACGTTATTGTAACATTTCTAAACGATAGGATTTTTCCAATTAACGAAGATTATTGGGAAGACTCTATTTATTTGATTAGATATTTCTAGTTAGTTCGTTAAAGATCGCCAGTTAAAAATTGAGCCTTTCCGTAACCAAAACTCCAATCCTCATCTTCTGTAACAATCATTGAGACAAAGAGGTTTTTTGATTCAATGTGACAGACTTCCTCAAGTTGCTGAGCGAGTTGTTGATAGAATTGTTCTTTTTGGGTCTGGTTTCTTTTTCGAGTAATCACGGTAAAAGAAAGCATTTTTTTTGGATCACGTTGAAAGCCTAAGCCAGTGTCTTCTAAAATCATTTCATAAGGTTTGTGTTGAGTGACAATCTGGTAACGATCACCTGCAGGCACGTTGAATACATCTAAAGTTACTGCATAGGCAACATCTAAAATTGCTTTAATCTCTGATTCTGTTGGACCTTCAATAAGGTCTAATTTTAGTAAGGGCATTAAACTACCTCCATAAGTTTAATTACAAAATAAAAGTTCAATATTATTTTGTTGGCAAAATTCTTGGTATTCTTTTGGCATATCTCGTGTTGTAATGATTGCTTTGACTTTTTGCAAAGGAGCGTAGGTTAGCAGTGTCGAATGATCGAATTTTGACTGGTCGACAAGTAAGTAAATTTCTTTGGCTTTTTCAGCAATGATTGATTTAATATGATGTTCCATTAAATCAGAATTTGTTAAGCCGTTGGCGATTGAAACTCCTGTAGCAGTCATAAAAGCTTTACTAATATTATAAGGTATAGCGTTTTTTTGCGTATCCAGCTCAACAAAAGAACGAGTTTTGCGTTTATATGTTTTCCCGATTAACACAAGTTCAACATTGTTCATTGCTGCTGCTGCATTGATAATATCGAGATTGTTGGTTAAAGTAGTAAAAGCTAAGTTTGGATCGACTGTATTCAGAATTTTGCTAGTAGTTGTACCAGAGTCAATAAAGATAATGTCATTAGCATGAATCAAAGATGAAGCCCTTAATGCAATGGCTTCTTTATTTTCTTTGTTGTGAACAGTACGATTTTCAAAAGAAATAAGGGGAGTTGTTAGAGAAACGACACCACCATATACTTTTCTTAGTTTGCCACTTTTTTCTAGTTGATTAATGTCTCTACGAATTGTATTTTTAGATACGTTAAAGACTTGGCAAAGTTCATCTAACGAAGTACTATCTTGTTTTTGAATGTAAGCTTCAATTTGTTGAATGCGCTGTAGTTTCATGTAGTCACCTTTCACTAATTAAATTTGATACAGTTACTATAACATGTTACCAAAAGTTAATCAATATATGTGCAAAAATGTAATTGTTAAATAAATGACTGAGCAGTAAATATAACGAGTAATATAAAGAGAAGTTGAAAAAATAGATTGACAGAGGGCAAACATTAATTGTAGAATATAACCAAGAGTTACTCAATAATAACCAAGATATACTCGTTTGATAGTGAAATAAATTGAGAAAGAAGTGAATTGTTTATGGTAGCTAGTCGGCAATTAAAGAACTATATTGGAGGAAAATGGGTAGAAAGTCAGACAGAAGAATATGAAAGCGTTTTTAATCCAGCGACAAAAGAAGAGCTCTGTCAAGTTCCACTATCAACAAAGGAAGATTTGAATGTGGCTGTCAGTATCGCTGAAGAGGCATTTGAAAAATGGAAGCAAATCGGTGTACCACGTAGAGCTAGGATATTATTTAATTATCAACAATTATTAGTAAAAAATAAAGAAGAGTTAGCTCATTTAATTACGATCGAAAATGGCAAGAACTTAACAGAAGCTAGGGGCGAAGTTCAACGGGGGATTGAAAATGTTGAATTTGCTGCTGGAGCACCAACCTTAATGATGGGAGATTCATTGGCAACAATTGCGACAGATGTGGAGGCTGCTAATTATCGTTATCCGATTGGCGTAGTTGGAGGAATCACTCCATTTAACTTCCCAATGATGGTTCCTTGTTGGATGTTTCCAATGGCAATCGCTTGCGGCAATAGTTTTATATTAAAACCTTCAGAACGTACACCATTATTAGCAGAACGGTTAGTTGAATTATTTACGGAGGCAGGGTTGCCACCAGGAGTCTTTAATTTAGTCTATGGAGCAAAAGAAATTGTTAATGGAATGTTAGAACATCCAGAAGTGAAAGCGATATCATTCGTAGGGTCGAAGCCTGTAGGGGAATATGTATTTAAAGAAGGCAGCAAACACTTGAAACGTGTGCAAGCATTAACAGGTGCTAAAAATCATTCTATTGTACTGGCAGATGCCAATATAGAAGATGCAGCAACAAACATTTTATCTGCAGCATTTGGTTCGGCTGGAGAACGATGTATGGCTTGTGCAGTTGTAACGGTGGCAGAGAGCGTTGCTGATGAATTTGTTCAACGTTTAGTTGAAAAAGCCCAAAAGATGACAATTGGTAATGGATTAGATGATGGTGTCTTTTTAGGTCCAGTTATTCGTGAAGAAAATCAACAAAGAACAATCAACTATATCGAAAAAGGTGTAGCAGAAGGAGCCGTTCTAAAATTAGATGGACGAGAAAATAGTCCAGCAGAAGGGTATTTTGTTGGCCCAACAATTTTTGATCAGGTAACAACTGACATGGTCATTTGGCAAGATGAGATTTTTGCTCCAGTATTATCAATTATTCGTGTCAAAGATTTAAAAGAAGCGATTCAAACGGCGAATCAATCGGAATTTGCTAATGGTGCTTGTCTATTTACGAATAATGCAGCAGCGATTCGCTTTTTCAGAGAAACGATTGACGCTGGGATGTTAGGGATTAATCTGGGAGTGCCTGCTCCGATGGCATTCTTCCCATTCTCAGGTTGGAAATCTTCGTTTTATGGAACGCTACATTGTAATGGAAAAGACAGTGTCGATTTTTATACTCATAAGAAAGTTGTGACAGCTAGATATCCACAATCTGAAATTTAAAGAAAGGCGGTTTGTTAAACCATGTCTCATTTGAAATATCAAGGAGTAGCAGAAAAATTAAGTGAAGGCGTTACTCTCTTACAAAAAATTGATGGAACCAATGCTCCGTTAAACTATATCGAAGCAAAAGTATTGGCTATGGCGACTTCTAGTGAGTATCAAGAAATACTTGAAAAAAAAGAAGTCTGTGTCGTTGTATTAACAGGCAAAGTCATGGTATCTGATAGTCAGCAAACATTTGCACATCTTGGTACAAGGAAATCAGTTTTTGAAAAGATTCCCACAGATAGTGTCTATCTTTCAGCCGGAGAGACTCTGACTATTCAAGCTGAAACAGACGCAAAAGTAATTCTTTGCTATGCCCCCTCGGAAAAAAAACTACCCACGGCATTAATTAAAGCCACAGACAATCAGATTGAGCATCGCGGCATTTATCAAAATCAACGTTTAGTTCATACTATTCTCTCTGATACTAGTCCAGTATCAGAGAAGTTACTAGTAGTTGAAGTCTTTACAGATGGCGGGAATTGGTCAAGCTATCCACCGCATAAGCATGATGAGGACAATCTTCCGAATGAATCCCTATTAGAAGAAACGTATTATCATGAAATGGATCCTTCCCAAGGATTTGTATTTCAAAGAGTGTATACCGATGATCGTTCATTGGATGAAACTATGACCGTTGAAAATGGAGAAATGGTGGTTGTTCCAAAAGGGTATCATCCAGTTGCTGTTCCGGATGGTTATGATAGCTATTATTTGAATATAATGGCTGGTCCTATCAAAAAATGGCAATTTAAGAACGATGTAGCTCATGAATGGATAATAGATCGAAAGTAAAGGAGAAGATGTAGATGAAGAAAGAGTTTGATTTAATTGCTTTAGGGCGTGCGTGTATCGATTTAAATGCAGTGGAGTACAATCGTCCAATGGAAGAAACGGCGACATTTAAAAAATATGTAGGTGGATCGCCAGCCAATATTGCGATTGGCAGTGCCAAATTAGGTGGAAAAGTTGGATTTATCGGTAAAATTCCCGATGACCAACATGGGCGTTATATTCAACACTATTTTGAAGAAGTTGGAGTAGACACAAGTCAATTAATTATTGATAAAGAGGGGCATAAAGCAGGGTTGGCTTTTACTGAAATCAAGAGCCCAGAGGAATGCAGCATTTTAATGTACCGAGAACAAGTTGCTGATTTGTATTTACAACCAGAAGAAATTGATGAGGACTATTTAAAAAAAACCAACTTACTTTTGATTTCTGGAACGGCTTTGGCACAAAGTCCTTCGCGCGAAGCGGTCTTAAAAGCAATATTTTTAGCGAGAAAGAATCAGGTGAAAATTGCTTTTGAATTAGATTATCGCCCTTATACGTGGAAATCAGTTGAAGAAACAGCGATTTACTATTCTATTGTTGCAGAACAAGCTGATATCGTGATTGGAACACGAGATGAATATGATGCTTTGGAAGGGAGAACGGGAGGAAATAATGAAGCAACAATAGCATATTTATTCAAGTATTCACCGGAACTTATTGTCATTAAACATGGAGTTAAAGGGTCTTACGCGTATCAAAAAGATGGAAGCCAGTATCAAGCATCGTCGTATAAAACAAAAGTATTAAAAACTTTTGGCGCAGGTGATTCTTATGCAGCCGCATTTTTATATGCGTTGACTATCGGGAAAGAGATTGATTTGGCTTTGAAATACGGCAGTGCCTCAGCAGCGATTGTTGTCAGTAAGCATAGTTCTTCAGAGGCAATGCCCACGGCGATAGAGATTGAAAAACTAATTGAAGAACAGGCTTAATGGAGGTCAAAAAATGAATAGAAAAATTCGTTTAACAACGGCTCAAGCTTTAATACGATTCTTAAATCAGCAATACATTCAAATTGATGGAAAAGAATTTCCCTTTGTCGAAGGTGTATTTGGTGTATTTGGTCACGGCAATGTTTTAGGAATTGGTCAAGCGTTAGAAGAAAATCCGGGGCATTTAAAAGTGATACAAGGAAAAAATGAACAAGGGATGACTCATGCTGCGGTTGCTTTTAGTCGACAAAAACTACGGCAAAAAATTTTTGCAGTTACTGCTTCAGCTGGACCGGGATCGGCGAATATTATTACGGCGGCAGCAACGGCATTTGCAAATAATATTCCAGTTTTAATCTTACCAGCTGATACATTTGCCTCAAGACAGCCTGATCCTGTTCTGCAACAATTGGAACATGAAACTAGCAATGCGACAACGACAAATGATGCATTTAAAGCCGTATCAAAATATTGGGATCGGGTGCAACGACCAGAACAGTTAATGAGTAGTTTATTACGTGCTTTTGAAGTCATGACAAATCCAGCAACGGCAGGTCCGGTGACAATTTGTATTTCTCAAGATACTGAAGGCGAAGCGTATGATTATGATGAAAGTTTCTTTAAAAAACGGGTGCATTATATGGATCGTCAGTTGCCATCGCAGCGGGAATTAATCGGTGGAGTTGAACGGATTAAGCAAAGTAAAAATCCAGTCATAATTGTTGGTGGTGGCGCACGTTATTCTAGCGCAGGTGAAGAATTAATGGATCTTTCCAAAGCGTATCATATTCCTTTAGTAGAAACGCCAGCTGGAAAATCAACGGTACCATCCGATTTTGAAAATAATCTAGGCGGAGTTGGTGTTTTAGGGACTGCGGGTGCAAATGCAGTGATTGCTCAAGCCGATTTAATTATTGGAGTGGGGACTCGATATACTGATTTTACAACATCTTCTAAAACAGCCTTTCCATATGATCAAGTAAAGTTTTTAAATATAAACATTAATCGAATGCATGCTTCAAAATTGGATGCGTTTCAAATGATTGGGGATGCCAAAGAAATATTGGCTGTGATTATACCAGAACTATTAGGCTATAAAACAGCTTTTAATAAAGAGATTGGTCAACTGAAGGAGGCGTGGGCAGTTGAGCGAGAACGCTTAAGAACCATTGAGTTTACTAAGGAAGATTTTACACCAGAAGTAAGTAATCATTTTTCACAAGCAGAGTTAAATGAATACGCAAAAGCATTAAAGACAGAGTTTACGCAAACAAGTGCATTTATTACGATTAATGATGAAGTTGCTGAGGATAGCAACGTGATTGGCGCAGCAGGTTCTTTACCAGCTGAAATGCAAAGATTGTGGAAATCTAACGTTCCAGACACCTACCATTTAGAATACGGTTATTCCTGTATGGGATATGAAATTTGTGGCGCACTTGGAGTGAAATTAGCGAATCCAAAGCGAGAAGTATACGCAATGGTAGGGGACGGGAGCTTTCTAATGCTTCATTCGGAACTAGTGACAGCAATACAATATAACCAAAAAATCAATATCATGTTGTTTGATAATTCTGGATTTGGAAGTATTAATAATCTTCAAATGAACAGCGGTGGCAATAGTTATAAATGCGAGTTTAGAGATTATCAAAATAAAGTGATGTCGATTGACTATGCTAAAATTGCTGAGGCCTATGGTGCAAAAGCTTATCGTGCTACTACTCGTGAAGAACTAATTGATGCACTAGCAGATGCTAAAAAGCAAACGGTTTCAACTTTGATTGAAATGAAAGTTTTGCCAAAAACTATGACAGATGGCTATGGTGGTTGGTGGCGTGTTGGGCTTTCTGAACTCTCAAAAAATCCTAAAGTGCAGACAGCCTATAAAAATAGTCAAAAAATGATTCAAGAGCAAGCAAGAGAGTATTAAAAAAATAAATTTTGAGAAACTACCAATTAAACCAGATATAAAAATAGACAGATGGAGGCAAATAATAATGGAAATTAAAGTAGGCGTAATCGGAACAGGTGCAATTGGGCGTGAACATATTAAACGGTTAAATGGAAAAGTTCAAGGAGCTGTAGTTACAGCCATTTCGGATATTGATGTGGCTGGGGCAACAAAGCTAGCCAACGAAATGAATGCTACTTTTTTTAAAACTGGAGAAGAGTTAATTGCTTCTGAAGAAGTAGATGTTGTTTTAGTTACTTCATGGGATCCTACTCACGAACAATATGTTTTAGAATCCATTAAACAGGGCAAATATGTTTTCTGTGAAAAACCTTTAGCAACAGATAGTGATGGTTGCCGAAGAATTGTTGAAGCGGAGTTGGCAGCAGGCAAACAGCTTGTGCAAGTTGGCTTTATGCGTCGTTATGATCGTGGGTATATTGAATTAAAAGAAGCAATTGAGTCGAAAAAATTTGGAGAAGCTTTAATGCTTCACTGTGCCCATAGAAATCCTAGTGCAGATAGCAACTATACGACTCCAATGGCCATCAGTAATACAGCAATTCATGAAATTGATGTTTTAAGATGGTTGTTAGAAGAAGACTATGACACCGTGCAAATGATTTTGCCGAAGAAAACAAAGAATACTCATGAAAAATTACACGATCCTCAGTTATTGATTTTCCAAACAAAATCAGGCGTGACAATTGATTTAGAAGTGTTTGTTAACTGCCGATTTGGGTACGATATAAAATGTGATGTTGTTTGTGAAACGGGAGAAATAGGTTTGGTTGATCCAGTTTATACAAAAATAAAATCTGAAGGAAAAAATTATACACAAGTTTCACCAGACTGGCAAACACGCTTTATTGAAGCCTATGATTATGAGTTTCAATTGTGGATTGACTCCATTCGACGTGGAGTCATTGATGGGCCTTCAGCATGGGATGGTTATGTGGCATCTATCACGATGGTTGCTTGTCATGATTCCAGAGAAAGTGGTGAAAAAGTTAAGATTGAAATTGAAGAACGTCCAGATATGTATAACTAAAAGATAAATTGGAGGAATGAAAATGACTGGAAAAGTTCAATTAGCGATTGCACCAATTGCGTGGACAAATGATGACATGCCAGAGTTAGGACAGGAGAATACATTTGAACAGTGTATTAGTGAAATGGCCTTAGCAGGATATACTGGAACAGAAATTGGAAATAAATATCCTAGAGATGCCGAAGTTTTACGTAAATATTTGGATCTTCGAGGTTTAAATGTAGCGAGTGCTTGGTTTAGCAGTTTCTTAACAACAGAGTCCTTTGAAGAAACTAAAATGGCTTTCTTAAAACATCGTGATTTTTTATATGGGATGGGAGCAAAAGTGATTGTTGTTTCTGAACAAGGTCGAAGTATTCAAGGTGAGATGGAGACGCCTTTATTTGAACAAAAGCCTATTTTTACAGAAGAAGAATGGCAAAAGCTAGCAACAGGACTAGAGCGCTTAGGCGAGTTGGCTCATGAAAAAGAGATGGAGATTGTTTACCATCATCATATGGGAACAGGAGTCCAAACAACAGCTGAAATCCACCAGCTGATGGAACGAACTGATCCCAAAAAAGTTAGTTTACTCTTTGACACGGGGCATTTAGTTTTCTCAGGAGAAGATCCATTAGTAATTTATGCAGACTACAAAGATCGGATTAAACACATTCATTTTAAGGACTTACGATTGGATGTATCAGAGGGTGTTAAACAGAACAAGGAGAGCTTTTTAACAGGAGTTAGAAAAGGTGCCTTTACTGTTCCAGGAGATGGTTTAATCGATTTTGCACCAATTTGGTCAGCCATTCAGGCAAATGGATATGAAGGTTGGATTGTCGTTGAAGCAGAACAAGACCCTGCTATCGCAAATCCTTTTGAATACGCAAAAAAAGCAAGAGAATATATCCGAGGGATTACAAATATATAAGTTAAAGTCAGGAGCTGGAAGAAGTGAATCTTTTTTCTCTAATTAGTTTTCTTGTTATTGTAAGCTGTGTATGGCTGTTTGCGTATAAACGCTCTCGAGGTGTAGATACCTCTGGAGCTGAGGGGTTCTTTATGGGGGGGCGCAGTTTGACGGCAATCCCAATTGCGGGGACCATTATTATGACAAACCTATCCACTGAACAAATTGTCGGTCAAAATGGTCAAAGTTATTTTGCGGGGATGGAAGTAATGGCGTGGGAAGTCACTTCCGCTATCGCAATTGTTGCTTTAGCTGTAATCTTTTTACCAAAATATTTTAAATACGGTATTGATACGGTTTCTGATTTTATTGAAATCCGTTATGATACATTAACTAAAAGAATTATTTCTATTTTATTTATTATTACGTATATGGTTTCTTTTTTACCAGTAGTACTTTATTCAGGTTCACTAGTCTTTAATAAGATTTTTAGGATAGATGAGCTTTTAAATGTTCGCCCTATTGTTGCGATTATATTAGTTGCAATGGTGATTGGTGTTGTGGGGATTTTATATCTATTAATTGGTGGACTTTCATTAAGCGCAAATAGTGATACGGTTTATGGTGTTGGACTCTTAGCTTGTGGTTTATTGATTCCAATTTTAGGCGTAATGAAATTAGGCGATGGTAGCTTTATTGGTGGAATTGATTCGATTATTGATCAAACTCCATGGCTACTAAATTCAGTAGGATCAATTGATTCAGCAGTTGTTCCTTGGCCAACATTATTTACAGGGATGCTATTTAATAATCTATATTTCTGGTGTACAAATCAAATGATTGTTCAAAAAGCATTGTCAGGTAAAAGTTTGGCAGAAGCTCAAAAAGGTGCCTTTTTAGTTGGTTTGTTTAAAGTTTTTGGTGCCTTATTCTTAGTTTTCCCAGGAATTGTCGCACGGAATTTGTTTGGTGAAACTTTAATGAATAATCCTGATAATGCTTATCCTCAGCTCGTGACGGTTGCGTTGCCACAAGTTTTATTTGGAGTTTTTGCGGCAGTTATCTTTGGAGCTATTTTATCTTCTTTTGCAGGAGCTTTAAATGCAACTGCTACACTATTTTCTTTAGACTTTTATAAACCACTAATAAATAAAAAAGCAGATGATCGGCAAGTAGCTCGAGCTGGGAAAATTACGACGATTATTGTTGGAATTATTTCTGTAACCGTAGCACCATTCATTTCATTTGCTCCAGCAGGCTTGTATCAATTCGTTCAGGAATTTAACGGTTTGTATAATATGCCTTTATTAGTCATTATTCTTTTTGCATTTTATTCAAAAAAAGCTACGGCATTTTCAGCAAAAGTAACAATTAGTACTCATATTATTCTCTATATATTATCAAAAATTTTCTTGAAAGATATTCATTTCCTCTATGTTTTAAGTCTTCTGTTTTTCTTAGACGTGCTGATTATGTTGGCAATCTCTAAATGGAAACCAGACGGAGAATTTCACTTGGATTCTTTCAAAACCAAGGTGGATATTAGACCTTGGCGGCATACCAAAGTCGCTTCGATTGTTTTAGTAATTGTTGTAATTTTGACCTATGTTGCTTTTTCTCCAATTGGATTAGCCGGTGGAGGATTGTTTTAACGAAGCAATAAGTAAGTAGGAATTTAGAGTGAAATGAGGAGAAATGATGAATAAAACGATTTTAATTATTTGTGAAACTGGAATTAGTGCGTCCTTACTAGTATCTAAGATGTTAACATCGGTGAGAAAGCAGAAGTTAGCTTATGATATTGATTATGCACCTGTTGGACGAATACAGGAAAAATTAAGTTATGGAAGAAACTATGATGTAATTTTATTAACACCACAAGTCACTCGTTATGAATCAGAAATTAACCAACTTATTCTAGAGGAAGAACCAAATTCACAGTTTATTTTTATTCAACCAGATGAATTTCGCTATATGGATGCAGATAAAATTATTCAACGTATCCAATAAAAAAGCACTGGTATAGAGAGAAACTGAGACGAAAGTATTTATGTAGATAGAAACCTTGAAATAAAGCTATTTTTTAGTTTTGTCCCAAGGTTTTTGTTATGTTATTAAAGACGTAATTTATTTTTAAGAAAATAAAAAATTAAAGAGAACTAAATTTAGAAGAGAATAAAACGATTTTATTCATTTTTAGATATATGACATGTTATAATATGTTTTTAAGCTGAAAATGGAGTGAATAAAATGATTTGGTACAGTACATTAGGATTATTATTTTTTATTTTTAGTTGTCTTCTAGTTGTTTCATTTTTCTTACAGATTTTGTTTCGGATGGAGTTACGGAATTTAAAACGCAGAAAGCCACAAAAAGAAAAAAATATTCTTAAGTGGGAAGAGAGAATGATTCCTCTTATAAAAAAAGTGAAATTAATCAATTATATTTTTATAGTTAGCGTATCTAGCGTTGTTGTTCTTTTTTTCGTATTAAGTTTGTATACAGCCATATTACAACGTACAAATCAACTATCCTTGGAGTCAATTACGAATCAACTAAAAGCGGAATATATCTGGGAATAGACTAAAATGAATTATCTAGTTTGCAACAGCTTTCATTAAAGTGTAAAATAAACACAGTAAGGACAAATGTGGAAAATAGGAGGAACTAGTGTGAATAAAATTAATTTAGGTCAAAGTGGTTTATTAGCCTCAGAGATTGCTTTAGGATGTATGCGTATGGCAGATCTTTCGGTGGAAGATGCTAGCAAAGTGATTCAAACATCATTCGACAATGGCATTAATTTTTACGATCATGCCGATATTTATGGTGGTGGAAAATCAGAAGAGGTTTTTGCCAAGGCTTTAAAAGAAACATCGATTACACGTGATGAGATTTTACTTCAATCAAAATGTGGCATTCGTAAAGGAAGCTTTGATTTTTCTAAGGAACATATTATTCAATCGGTTGAAGGTAGTTTGAAACGCTTAGATGTAGACTATCTTGATGCCTTATTGCTACATCGTCCAGATACATTGGTGGAGCCAGAGGAAGTTGCAGAAGCTTTCAATGAACTGCATCAAGCCGGTAAAGTGAAACAATTTGGTGTTAGTAATCAAAACCCAATGCAAATTGAATTATTGCAAAAATTTGTTGATCAAAAATTAATTGTGAACCAATTACAATTCGGTGTTATGCATACTGGTATGATTGATGCTGGAATTAATGTAAATATGAAAAATCCAGCAAGTATCGATCATGATAACAGCATCTTGGATTATTCACGTTTACATGATATGACGATTCAAGCCTGGTCTCCTTATCAATATGGAATGTTTGAAGGGGTTTTCTTAGGCAACGACAAGTTCCCAGAAGTGAATGCATGTATCGATGAGTTAGCAGCGAAAAAAGGCGTAACGAATTCAGCCATTGCCACGGCTTGGATATTGCGTCACCCTGCTAAAATTCAAACAATTATTGGATCAATGAATCCAACTAGAATTAACGATATTGTGAAAGCATCAACGATTACCTTAAGTCGTGAAGAATGGTATAGCATCTATCTAGCTGCTGGAAATGTTCTTCCGTAAAGTACAAAAAACTAGACACGTGAGTGCCTAGTTTTTTTACATAAACAAGATTAAGATTCCAGTCATAATAAGTAAGGACAAGAGAATACTGGCAGATGATAAAAACCCTGCAATTGATTCTTTTGCACCAAACACAATCGAATTAATTGTAGATAAACTAGCAATTGGAGCAAAGGCAATTAAAACCAATACTTTTCGGACTAATTCAGGAAAGGGCAATGCAAAATAAAAGAAGCAAGCCATAATACTAGCAAAGAAATAACGAGTTGCTAAAATTTTAAGTACAACACTTAAATCTTTTTTATCAATCTTAATTTCCAAATATAACCCAATCATAAACATTGAGAGAAAGGCATTGCCACTAGAAAATAAATGGACAATCGAAAGAACTGATTCAGGTAAAGTGAGGCGGAAAACAGCTAATAGAAACATCAGAATATAGATGCTAAATGGTGGCGAAGCAAAAAGTCGTTTGATGATTTTTATTAAGGAAAATTTTTCTTCTTTTTTACCGGTCATTCCTTCAGTTACGGCCATCGTTCCCCCAGAAAGCATTAAGGCATTTCCCATATCAAACATTCCTAAGATTGGAACAGCAGCACCAAAAAATCCTTGAACAAAGGGCATGGTAAAATTGCCAATATTGTAACCAGCAATACTAAACATCAACAAGCCACGTTCAGTAGGTGCTTGTTTACGAGCAAGAAATCCACCAATAGTTACTAGTAAAATATTGGAGCAAAGACCAAGTAAGATGAGTAGGAAAAAGGTTGAATTAACTTGAATACCGTTGAAACCAACAATAATAGCTGCTGGCAAAGTGAGATTAACAATTAATTTAGACAGTAAATGACCATCACTTGTTTTGAAAAGTCCAGCGCTTTTTAAGACATATGCCATAAAAATAATTAATAAAAAGCCAAGTGCTTGCAATAAAATAATTGACATAAATTTGAAAACTCCTTTGTTAAATAATGTGTTTGTGGCGTCTACTAGTAGTTCCTACTTTGATCGAATAAGATTCGATTTATGCTATTTAAGTATACCGAACCTGAAGACTAAAACCTAGAAAATTCAATTAAAATTAAAAGAAAAGGAGTAAGGATAGAGATGTCTAAAAATAAAAAAATGTTCCTTTTTTGTTTTATAGGATTTATTGGCGTTATTTGCTTAACCTATGTGGTACGGAATCAGCAAAATAATATTATTGAAGCATTTTCTAAAAACACTGGAAAATGGCAAGTATCAACTAGTGGAACTGAATGGGGAGAATTAGTGATTCAAAAAAATCAACAGGCTAGTTTAGTTTGGAGTGATGGAACACAAATTTCTGGCAAGTATAAGGTCAATAATTTTCAAAAGACCTTTATCATTGAAGATCAAAAAACAAAAGAAAAGGCTGTTTTTGAAGGTGTTTTTGTGAATCAAAAAAATATAGGTAAGTTTTCCTTACAAGCAAATTATCAAGGGGATAATACGTTACTGGTTTTTTTAGATTGATACGATGCGACTGTTTTTTTATTGTGTGATTTTATACAAACGGTTTCAATTTATCTGGAAAAAGTTTATACTAGTAAGTAAATAAACCAAAAAATTCTAGATACTGGGGGAGTAAGAATGTTCATTGGGATACCAAAAGAAATTAAGAACAATGAAAATCGAGTTGGGATTGTGCCAGCTGGGGTTACTGAATTAGTTAGTGCTGGGCATCGAGTAATGGTTGAAGCTGGAGCAGGAATTAATGCAGGATTTACAGATGAGGCCTATCAAAAAGCTGGAGCAGAAATTCAGATAGATGCAGCTACTGTTTGGCAGGCTGAAATGATTATTAAAGTAAAAGAACCATTAACTGAAGAATATCGTTATTTCTATGAAGGATTAATTCTCTTTACTTATCTGCATTTAGCACCAGATTTTGTGTTAACTAAAGCCTTAAAAGATGCTGGTGTAACAGCTATTGGCTATGAAACGATGAAGGGAATCGATGGCAGTTTACCATTGTTAACCCCAATGAGCGAAGTAGCTGGCCGGATGTCGGTTCAGATTGGCGCACAATTTTTAGAAAGCCAAAAAGGTGGTCGTGGAATTTTATTATCTGGCGTGCCAGGTGTTCAAAGAGGTCGTGTGACAATTATTGGCGGTGGAATTTCAGGGACACATGCTGCTAAAGTAGCGATTGGCATGGGAGCTGCCGTGACGATTTTAGATATTAATCCAAAACGTTTGGCAGAGTTAGATGATTTATTTGGAAGTCAGATTAATACGTTAATCTCTAATCAATACAATATTGCTCATACCGTTCGACATGCAGATGTGGTAATTGGCGCGGTTCTAATTCCAGGTGATAAAGCGCCTAAGCTTGTTACAGAGGAAATGGTGAAAACGATGAAACAAGGTGCGGTTCTAGTAGATATTGCGATTGATCAAGGTGGGATTTTTGAAACGACAGACCGAGTAACGACTCATGATCAACCAACATATGTAAAACATGGAGTTGTTCATTATGCAGTTGCTAATATGCCAGGAGCAGTTGCGAGAACGTCTACAATGGCTTTAACGAATGTGACATTACCATATGCCTTACAAATTGCTAATAAAGGAATTCAAGTGGCAGCTAATGAAAATCCAACTATTTTGACAGGGATTAATTTAATTAGTCATGAAGTAACGTTCAAAGCAGTTGCAAAGGCTCATGGATTTGATTATACAGATGTTTTAGAATTAATTTAATTGAGTCGATAAACAAAGAAATCTTGTTAAAATTAGAGATTTCTTTGTTTTTTTTGAAATATTCGTAAAAAAGCTAAGTTTAGGGTTTAGTTTTTTGTGAAAAAGCAATATACTAGTAAAGAACAGCAATGAAGCAATCAAGTTATTAAATCACTTAAAGGAGCGCGCTCATTTGTCAAGAGGTAATAAAGAAGTAAAAGTAGAAGTAAGAGAAACTGAACGAAATACAGAGGATTTTGTGGAATTAGAATTATTCATTAATGACGAAAAAATTGGTTCTGTCCAACAAGAAGGCAAAAAAAACCCAACTGTTTTTATGAAAGATGGTAAAAGTTTTGTTGTTAAAAATGTTGATGCCGGAATTAACGATTTAATTATGGACTACAATTTACACAATTAAAAATTAAATAGGTTAAACAGTCATTTCCTTGATAATTAAGGAAATGATTTTTTTATGCAAAACAAAAATTTAAGGCGAACCTAAAAAGTGTTGACCAGTTAAAAAAGATATGGCATACTTTAATAAATAAGTTAGGGTTACCTAAAAAAGGAGTAGCGTTATGGAAATTAAAAATTTATCGGTAGCATTTAATCATAAAAAAGTTTTAGATTCAATTTCATTAGATATAGAAGAAGGAAGTTTAACTGGTATTGTTGGTCCCAATGGAGCTGGTAAATCAACTTTAATCAAGGCAGCTATTGGTTTAGTGAAAAGCGATAATGGAGAAGTCTTTTATCAGGGGCTTCCAATCAAGCAAATGAAAAAGCAAATTGCGTATGTCCCTCAAAGAAATGAAGTAGATTTAGATTTTCCAATTACTGTTAAAGAAATGGTTTTAATTGGAACATATCCTAAGTTAGGATTATTTAGGCGACCTAATAAAGCAAGTAAACGCCAAGCAATGGCAGCTTTAGAGGCAGTTGGTATGGAGCAATTCGCTCATCGCCAAATTGGGCAACTTTCAGGTGGACAATTGCAACGGGTTTTTATTGCTCGGGCATTAAGCCAAGAGGCGGAACTATTTCTATTGGATGAACCATTTGTTGGAGTTGATAGTCAAAGTGAGACGATTATTATTCATTTATTGAAAGAGCTTGTAGCTGCCGGGAAAACGATTGTTGTTGTGCATCATGATTTAGATAAAGTAGCGCATTATTTTGATAATGTAATTTTGCTAAATCAACGAGTAATTGCTAATGGAACGGTAAAACAGGTTTTTAATGAAGAAAATCTGAAACATACGTATGTTAGTTCTGAATTATTAAGTTATGGAATAGGCGGGATATAATGTTTATTGAAGGATTAATGCAATATGAATTTTTACAAAAAGCTTTATTTACTTCTATTTTAGTAGGAATTGTTTCAGGAGTGATTGGTAGCTTTATTATTTTAAGAGGAATGTCTTTAATGGGAGATGCCATTTCTCATGCGGTTTTGCCAGGGGTGGCGATTTCTTATATGTTTGGGTTTAATTTCTTTTTTGGGGCAGTAGCATTTGGATTAGCTGCTGCAATGGGGATGGGCTTCGTTACTCAAAAAAGCCGTATTAAAAATGATACAGCAATTGGGATTGTCTTTAGTTCATTTTTTGCATTAGGGATTATTTTAATTACTTTTGCGAAAAGCTCAACGGACCTCTATCATATTCTTTTTGGAAATGTGTTAGCTGTGCGGGATGCAGATATGTGGACTACATTAGTTATTGCTATCATTGTTATTTTCTTAGTGTGGTTATTTTATAAGGAATTGTTAGCAAGTTCATTTGATCCTGTAATGGCACAATCCTATGGTTTAAATACCCAACTCATGCACTATTTTATGATGGGACTATTAACTCTGGTAACGGTTGCGGCGCTACAAACGGTTGGAATTATCTTAGTAGTAGCAATGTTGATTACACCAGCAGCAACAGCTTATCTGTTAACGAATCGTCTAGCCATTATGATTTGGTTAGCAGCTGGGTTTGGCACATTAAGTTCAATTGTAGGGTTGTATTTTAGTTATCGATATAACTTAGCTTCAGGAGCATCGATTGTTTTGACAGCAACAATTTTATTTATCTTTGTATTTCTTTTTTCACCAAAGCAAGGCTTGATTAAATTTAAAAGAAAAGGAGTGGCAACAAAATGAAAATCAAAAAAATTTCTTTATTAATCTTTTTAGCAGTAGGGTTAGTGGTGACTCTTGGGGCATGTGGTATGAAAAAAGAAGCTCAACAGTCGAAAACTGAAAAATTGAAAGTAGTAGCAACCTATTCTATTTTATATGACATTGTAAAAAATGTTGGTGGGGAGAGCATTGATTTATATAGTATTGTGCCAGTTGGAACCGATCCTCATGAATATGATCCCCTACCAAAAGATATTCAAAAGTCCCATGATGCAGATTTAATTTTTTATAACGGATTGAATCTAGAAACAGGAAATGGCTGGTTTGATCGGATGTTAGCGACAGTTGGTAAAGAAAAAAATCGTGAAACGACTACATTTGAATTAAGTCAAAAGGTAGAACCCCACTATTTGACAACAGCCGGTAAGGAAACGGAGACCGATCCTCATGCATGGTTAGATATTAGCAATGGTATAAAATACGCTGAACGTGCAAGGGATGTCTTGATTGAAAAGGATCCAATAAATAAAGCAAGTTACACAAAAAATACTGAAGAGTATGTTAAAAAATTGACGGAACTAGATACAGCAGCAAAACAAAAATTTGCAGATTTACCAGCAGATCGCAAGGTGTTAGTAACAAGTGAAGGAGCCTTTAAGTATTTTTCTAAAGCTTATGGATTAAAGGCAGCCTATATTTGGGAGATTAATACGGAGAATCAAGGAACCCCTAATCAAATGAGAGATATCTTGAAAATTATTCAAACCGATCAAGTAAAGAGCTTATTTGTAGAAAGTAGCGTGGATTCACGAAGTATGGAAAGTGTTGCTAAAGAAACTGGACTACCGATTGCAGCTGAAATTTTCACTGATTCTACAGCTAAAAAAGGTCAAGAAGGGGACACTTATCTTGGAATGATGAAGTGGAATTTAGAGAAGATTCACGAAGGTTTAGCGAATCCACCAAAAAATTAACGAATAAGAATAAGTCGAGTTGTTAGTGAGACTCGGCTTTTTTGCGGTTAAACTAACAGATTCTTTTAATTTAAAAACAAAATATGCTATTCTTAAGACAGGAATGTATCTGAAAGGGAGGATTGAAATGCTTGAGTTATCCGAAAAGGAACAAAGAAAAGCCAAATTAACGAAAGTTTTAAAGATTACGGAAGAGAATTGGACAAAAGCCAATATTTCCTCACAAGCGGCACAGTTAGCCTATTATGTATTGCTGTCTTTATTTCCTGTTTTGTTAGTAGCGGGAAATTTAATTCCATTTTTGCCGATCAATGTGAATCAGATTTATCCTTATTTGGAATCTTCAGTTCCAGCGGATATTTATAAATTACTGACACCGATTTTAGATTCGATTCTACATTCATCAAGCGGAACGGCTATTTCATTCGGTGTGATTACAGCAATTTGGTCTTCATCTAGTGGGTTTAATGCATTGCAGCAAGTATTAAATGTTGTTTATGGAGCAAATATGCGTAAGAATTTTATTATTGCTCGTATTTTTTCGTTCTTTATTGCATTAGTCATGATTGCTGTTTTAGGGGCAGTTATTTTAGTCTTTGTTTTTGGTGAACAAGTGATGCAGTTTCTGCAAGAGAAATTGAATTTTAGTATGACACTTTTACCAGAATTCACAAGTATTAAATGGATAGGAACGATTGTTGTGCTACTAGTCGTCTTTATTATGCTTTATTGGCTTGTTCCAAATGTGAAATGGGGATTTAAGTACACACTACCTGGCGCTATATTTGCAACAGTTGGTTGGCTAGTATCATCTCAAGCCTTCTCATTATATGTTCGTTTTCAAGGTGGAAAATCAATTGGAACGGGTACCTTGAGTATTTTTATTGTGCTGATGTTATGGTTATATCTAATCGCGACAATTTTGTTATTGGGTGGTTTTTTAAATGTTTTAGTCTACCATTATCGCAAAGAAATTAAGGCTCCTAAAGAAATGGTTGGGCTACCTAAAAAAGGCAATCGGCAACGACGAAACTTAAGACGAAACTTAAGACAAAATTTATGAATGTTTAGTGAGTATTATTCATCAATTCTATTAAAAAAATTGGTTAAGTCTAGTATTACATTAGGGCTATGCTAAAATAAATAGAAAAGAGTGAAAATAGGAGATTAGTCATTTGGAAAAAGAAAATAAGCCGATGTTAGATGGACATTCCAAAGTTGGTTTTTTACCTTTGATAACTATTGTCATTGGGTCGACAATTGGTGCAGGGATTTTTAATTTAAGTAAAGATATGGCAAGGGGAGCAGCTCCAGGGGCGGTTTTAATTAGTTGGGTGATTGTGGGCTTAGGGATCGTAACATTAGCTCTTTGTTTTCAAAATCTATCCGATCAACGACCAGAATTAGATGCGGGCATTTTTCAATATGCAGAAGATGGTTTTGGTAAATTTGCCGGTTTTATCAGTGCGTGGGGATACTGGTTATCTATTTGGTTAGGAAATGTTGCTTTTGCAACGATGCTGATGAGTAGTCTAGGATTTTTCTTTCCACTGTTTAAAAGCGGTCAGAATATACCTTCGATTATTGGTGCCAGTATTTTATTGTGGCTTTTAAATTATTTAGTTACGCGTGGTGTTGAAAATGCTACTTTTATTAATTTTATTGTGACAGTTTGTAAGCTGATGCCGATTTTTGTTTTTATTGTAATTGCTATTATTGCATTTAAATTAGATGTTTTTACAATGAATTTTTGGGGAACCATCAATCACCAATTTGATTTTAAAAGTGTTATGGATCAAGTGAAATCTACGATGCTAATCTCCATTTTTGTATTTGTAGGCATTGAAGGCGCCAGTATTTTGTCTTCTCGTGCGAAGGTGAAAAAGGACGTTGGTCGAGCCACGATTATTGGAGTTTTATGTGTATTAATTGTATATGTGTTAGTAACGGTACTTTCATTTGGCATTCTACCACAAGAAAAGTTGGCTAATCTACCAGAACCTGCGATGGCTTATATTTTAAAAGATATTGTGGGATATTGGGGAGCAGCTTTTATCTGCGGTGGTCTATCGATTTCGATATTAGGTGTTTGGTTATCATGGACGATTTTACCAGCTGAAACAGGATTGATTGCAGCTAAACAAGGTGTATTTCCTAAAATATTTGGCAAAGTAAATCGCTACGGCGCACCTGCTGAGGCATTAATGATTACGAGTGCTTGTATTCAGTTATTTATGTTTACGTTTTTAATTACAGATCAAGCGTATCAATTTGTCGCTTCATTAGTCTCAAGTGTTGTGATTATCACGTATATATTTGTGACAATGTATCAGATTAAATTTTCCTATCGTCAGCCAAAAAGTCGACAACGAACTGTTCAGTTGGCTATCGGGCTGGTAGCAACGGCTTTCCAAATTTGGGCCTTTGTAAGTGCAGGGTTGAAGTTTATGCTCTTATTGACCATACTGTTTGTACCGGGAATTTTTGTTTATATAAAAGTACAAAAGGAACAAGGAGAGACACACTATTTTGCTCCACTGGAAAAGCTTGTTGTTGCTTTAATTTTTATGGGTAGCTTTGTAGCGATTTACTTTTTAGCAACAGGTGGAATTACGTTATAAAAAAGGAATTGTCTAATTAGGATATAGGCAATCCTTTTTTTAGTAAGGAAAGCGAATTTTCTTATAAGTTTTTGCTAAGAAACAAAAGTCGAGCTTTTTTTTCAACGGGAACTCTTATATAATAGATAAAGACTATAAAATAAGGTATGATTAAATAGAGATTAAATATAAGGAGATTTTAGAAAACATGGCAGAAAAAAATAATAGTGAGTCTAAAATAGATTATGGGATCATCTTATCCGTCATGTTATTGTGTATTATTAGTATTGCGACTATTTATTCAACAACTGTGATTGATGCTGGCGGAGGTATTCGTGCAACTTTAATGCATATCGCATGGTATGTTATTGGCGCAGTAGCAATAGCTATAATTATGCAGTTTGACTCAGAACAATTATGGAAATTAGCCCCAATCGCTTATTTTGGTGGAATTGCCTTACTGATTCTAGTTTTAATTTTTTATGATAAAGATACGGCTGCCGCAACTGGAGCTAAAAGTTGGTTTAAAATTGGTTCATTAACCTTCCAGCCTTCTGAGGTAATGAAAGTTGCCTTTATTTTAATGATGGCTCGAGTTGTGACAAAACACAATAGTCGATTTAGTCGTCATCAAGTTTCAACAGACTTTTTATTATTAGGCAAAATGCTATTAACTGCGGCTATTCCATTAGGTCTTGTGTTAGTTCAAAATGACTTAGGAACTACTTTAGTGTTTATTGCTATTATTGGTGGAATGGTTCTAATGTCAGGGATTACTTGGAAAATATTGATGCCACTCTTTACCTTCGGTTTTAGTGTTTTTGGTGGGGCATTATGGTTAGTGATGAATGATCGACCATTTCTTTTAAAATTAGGGTTTAAAAATTATCAATTTGCCCGAATAGACTCGTGGTTAAATCCTTATCATGATATTTCAGGTGATGCCTATCAGTTAGTACAGAGTATGAAAGCAATTGGTTCAGGAAAAGTATTTGGTAAAGGCTTTGGAATTTTTGAAGTTTATGTTCCTGTTCGAGAGTCAGATATGATTTTCTCAACGGTTGCAGAAAACTTTGGTTTTATTGGAAGTTGTTTATTGATTTTCCTGTATTTTCTTTTGATTTACCAAATGATTCGTGTCTGTTTTGATACGAAAAATGAATTCTATACCTATATTTCAACTGGGGTTATTATGATGATTCTATTCCACGTATTAGAAAATATTGGAATGAGTATTGGATTACTACCATTAACTGGGATTCCGTTACCTTTTATTTCTCAAGGTGGAACGGCTTTGTTAGGAAATATGATGGCGATTGGATTGATTCTCTCAATGCGATTCCATTATAAGAGTTACATGTTCTCAGATGAGGAAAAAGAATTTTAAGTTTAATTTAACGAAAGACACAATGCATGTTATACTATTTGTTGGGATATAAATTCAAATTAAGTTCATAAATCAGGAGGTACGAAAGCATGATTCAGTTTTACGAACATCCAAGATGCTCAACATGTAAAAAAGCTCGGGCATGGCTAGATGAAAACAAGGTTGATTATCAAACAATTAACTTACTAGAAACACCACCAACCCCAGAACAATTGGCGACTTGGATGGAAGCATCTGGCTTACCAATTCGACGTTTCTTTAATACAAGTGGTGAGAAATATCGTGAATTAGGCCTGAAAGATCAAATTGACGGAATGGACATAAAAGAAGCTAGTGAATTATTAGCAACAGATGGAATGTTAATTAAGCGTCCGTTAATGACAGATGGTCAAAAATTAACATTAGGTTTTAAAGAAGTGGATTTTGAAGGAAACTGGATATAGAGTGGAGAGATAAACATGACCGTTCGCTATAGTGAAAATGGATTATGGGTGGAAAAAATTTCTGAAGGTTATAAAATTGGCCTTTCTGCTAAAGGGCAAGATGATTTAGGTGAAGTTATGTTTGTCGACATTACACCTGAAACAACTGTGGTAGCTAAGGACGATACCTTAATTGGTGTTGAAGCATCTAAAGCAGTGACTGAATTAACAGCACCTTTTAAAGGAACAGTTCTTACTTGGCATACAGCTTTAAGTGAAAATCCTGAATTTTTAAATAGTACTGACTCTAAAGAAAACTGGATTGTTGTTTTAACAGATGTTTCAGAAACTGAATTTACTAACTTAGCTACAACTGAAGAATTCTAATTAAGCAGTTGACAGAAGTTAGTAAGTTCTGCTAAACTAGAAACTATTAAAGAATGCAACGATAAGAAGAGTAAGTTTTTACAAGCATTTAATAGAGAGCCTTGTTTGCTGAAAAGAGGTAATGTATGTGAAGCTGAAGATGAAGATGGTCTTTGAGCAGAATAGGTGAATAGAGTATTCTATAAGCTTATTACGGGAGCGCCCGTTATAGTGCCACAGTATAGCAAGTTGTTTTTGGCTTAAGTACTGGTAGAGGTTGGCTTAGTGATAAGCTGGCAAAACAAGGTGGTAACACGAATGTTGAAAACTTTCGTCCTTGAATCAAGTTGTGTACTTGGTTTGAGGAGGGAAGTTTTTTTGTTTGTTGAGGTATCCCTGATAAATGAAGGAAGGAACGATAAAAATGATTGAGTTAAAGAATATTAAAAAAAGATTTCAAACTAAAAATGGCGCAGTTGAAGCAGTTGCTGGCGTAGATTTAACCATTGAAAATGGTGAAATTTATGGAATTGTTGGTTATTCTGGAGCAGGTAAAAGTACGTTGATTCGTATGTTTAATGGTCTTGAAAGTCCAACATCTGGGACAGTATCGGTTAATGGTAAAATTATTTCTCAATTAAAAGGAAAAGAATTACGTAAAGAACGTCAAAAGATTGGCATGGTGTTTCAGCACTTTAATTTATTGTGGTCACGGACAGTCTTGGAAAATATCTTATTTCCGTTAGAAATTGCTGGAGTTCCCAAGGAAGAGCGTTTAAAAAAAGCTTTAGAATTAATTCAATTAGTTGGTTTAGAGGGAAGAGAAGAGGCTTATCCTGCTGAATTATCTGGTGGACAAAAACAAAGAGTCGGAATTGCTCGTGCTTTAGCAAATAGCCCAACATTATTGTTGTGTGATGAAGCAACAAGTGCATTAGATCCACAAACAACAGATGAAGTGTTAGATTTATTATTAGATATTAATAAACGATTGAATTTGACGATTGTCTTAATTACTCACGAAATGCATGTAATTCGCAAAATTTGTGATAAAGTTGCAGTAATGGAGAATGGGAAGATTGTTGAAGCAGGTCGTGTAATGGATGTCTTTAAACGCCCAGAACAAGAAGTGACAAAACGCTTTATTCGTCAAGATTCTAATGATGACGATGATACAGAGATTGTCGTAGAAGAGTTATTAAAAGAGTATCCAGAGGGTAAAGTAATTCGTTTAACTTTCCATGGTGAGCAAGCGAAGTTACCAATTATCTCTAAGATTGTGAAAGAGGATCAGGTTGATTTAACAATTATTGAAGGAAATATTAAGCAAACACAAGAGGGAGCAATCGGCTCTTTATATATTCAATTAATGGGAGAACCAGAGAAAATCCAGATGGCTATCCGCCATTTAACGGATATGCGTGTAGAAGTAGAGGTGATTACAAATGTTTAATACGATACTACCTTTTGGTTTGAATGTAATGCAAATTGATCTTTCTGCTTATTTGGATTTTTCAACAATTAATTGGGAAAAAATGAAAACTGCAACAATTCAGACACTTGGAATGACGGCAGGATCATTGGTTTTTGTCTTTATTTTAGGATTATTGTTAGGATTGTTTTTATATGAAACAAATGGGAAAAATACTGCAGTTGCTAAGGGAGTATTTTGGTTTGTTTCGATTTTTGTGAATGTGTTTCGTTCGATTCCCTTTATTATTTTAATTGTCTTACTAATTCCTGTAACAAAGGCTCTTGTTGGAAGTATGGTTGGACCAACGGCGGCTTTACCAGCATTAATTATCTCCGCAGCACCATTTTATGCCCGAATGGTTGAAATTGGTTTTAGAGAAATTGATAAAGGCGTCATTGAAGCAGCCGAAGCAATGGGGGCTAGCAAATTCCAAATCATTTGGAAAGTTTTACTACCAGAAAGTTTACCAGCGATTGTTTCTGGAATTACCGTTACGGCGATTTCCCTTATAGGTTATACAGCGATGGCTGGAATTATTGGAGCAGGTGGTTTAGGAAATTTAGCTTACTTAGAAGGGTTTCAACGAAATCAGATGGGGGTCGTTTTAGTAGCTACTTTTGTGATTTTAGTGATTGTCTTTACGATTCAATTCATTGGTGATTTTGCTGTGAAACGAATTGATAAGCGTTAGTTAATGAAGAATAGTACTAAATAAAAATTTGGAGGAAAATAACATGAAAAAATCAAAAATTATTGGTTTAGTAGTCGCTTTGGGTTTACTAGTAACATTAGCAGCCTGTGGTTCGGGTTCAAGCTCAGCAGATAAAGATAGTAAAAAAGATAACGTATTAAAAGTTGGGGCAAGCAATGTTCCTCACGCAGAAATTTTAGAGTATGTTAAACCAATTCTGGAAAAAGAAGGCATTGATTTACAAATTACTACGTATCAAGATTACGTTCTACCTAATAAAGCCTTAGCAGATGGTGAGATCGATGCGAACTATTTCCAACATATTCCTTACTTTAATTTACAAGTAAAAGACAATAAATATGATTTTGCCAATGCAGGTGCAATTCATATTGAGCCTTTAGGTTTATATTCTAAACGAGTTAAAAAATTAGCGGATGTTAAAGATGGTGGAACTGTATTAGTTAGTAATTCAACAACTGACTGGGGACGTGTCATTAGTATTTTACAAGATGCAGGTTTAGTAAAAGTGAAAGATGGCGTTGACATTACAACGGCTACGTTTGATGATATTGTTGAAAATAAAAAGAATTTAAAATTCACTTATGAGGCAGAACCAGCTCTAATGACAACTTTCTTAAATAATGATGAGGCTGACATTATTGCAATTAATTCTAATTTTGCTGTAGATAACGGATTAGATCCATTGAAAGATGCGATTGCCTTAGAAAAAACAAGTTCACCGTATACAAATATTATTGCAGTTCGTAGTGAAGATAAAAATAATGAGAATATTAAAAAGTTAGTTGAAGTCTTGAAATCTAAAGATGTTAAAGAATGGATTTTAGATAAATGGAAAGGTGCCGTTATCCCTGTTGATTAAGGCATAAATAAAAGTTAGTTAGTAGAAATACTAGCTAGCTTTTTCTTTTTTATTAAATTATCTTAATTGAAACATACAAAAAAGGAATGAAATCGTTAGTAATTTATTATGAGTTATTTGGAAGGAAAGTATGGTAGTATAGAAAATAGTACAGAATCAGAAAGGAGCTTCTAAATGAAAAAATTGCGTATACTGAATGTAATGAAACAAGATACGAGTAAAGTTTTATTGAAAAATATTAATTTAGAAGTGACTCAAGGTGAAAAAGTTGGGATAAAATGTTCAGCTGATGAAAGTGACGTACTCTTTAATCTAATTGAAGGTAAAACATTGCCAACTAGTGGACAAATTGAAACAGAATTAAGCAGAATTTTATCTGATCGTAAAGCCGATGGTTTGTATGAAAAAATGACGTTGGCTCAATATATTCATTTTTTTACTCAGCTTGCTGGTACGAATGCCGATTTAGCCAGCTTAAAAGTTCAATTTTCATTAATTGATGGTTGGCATTTGCCGTTGTCTAAATTAACGATAGCTCAAAAAAAGCGAGTGATTTTGTTGCGAATGTTTTTATTTAAACCTGAATTAATTTTAATTGAAAGTCCGTTAACAGATTTAGATAACGAAGGGATAGAACTTTATCTAAAATGTCTAGATGTCTATCAGACTGCAAATTGTAGCATTTTATTTACAGCTTCTTATCTGGAAGAGCTTATCCTACTTAGTTCAACAGTGTATGTGAAAAATGCAATAGGCTTAGAAAAAATTGATTTATCAGAAGAAAAAGAGCTTAATGAGGATACTGTAATTGAACAAGTCCAACCAAGTGTATTTAAAATTTCTTGCAAGGTGGAGGATAAGATTATTTTATTTAATCCTAATGAGATTGATTATATTGAAAGTATTGATAGTGTGAGCCAAGTTTATGTGAATCATGAAAGCTTTCCATCTAATTTAACTATGACAGAACTAGAGCGACGGTTGGGAAAATTTGGTTTTTTCCGTTGTCATCGGAGCTATTTAATTAATTTACAAAGGGTTCGTGAACTAATAAGTTATTCCCGAAATAGTTATACACTGATTTTAAATGATGAATTTAAAACAAAACTACCTTTATCAAGAACACGCTTAGAAGAAATGAAGCAATTATTGGAAATATAGTGTACGATTGACCGTCTAAAAACATTGATTTGCCCCTTTTTTAGTACATCTCAGCTTTTTTCTGTACAGTTTAAAGGATTTTTACGACATTTTTGTTTATTCCTAGTATTCTTAAGGCACAGGAATAAGAGCCGTTATTTCCTGGGAAATACTCAAAAACTTAGGAGGAATAAAAATGGGACAAGCAACATTAATTGAAATGACGCATATTTCCAAAATATTTGGCGAGCGAAAGGCACTAAAAGATATTACGATCTCTGTACATGCAGGTGAAATATTAGGATTTTTAGGACCATCAGGTGCGGGAAAAACAACAACTATCAAAATTTTAACTGGGCAACTAGTTCAGACTGGTGGAATAGGACGACTTTTAAATCAAGACACATCTAAATTGACTGAAAAAATTTATAGCCAAATTGGAATTGTAACAGATAATAGTGGTTTATATGAAAAGCTGAGTGTCTATGATAATCTATTATTTTTTGCAAAATTACTAAATGTAAAAAAAGAGCGAATTGATTATTTATTGGAGAAAGTTGGTCTAGCAAACGACCAAAAAAAAATAGTAGAAAAGCTTTCTAAAGGTATGAAGCAGCGTTTGATTATAGCTAGAGCAATTTTGCACGAACCTAAAGTTCTTTTTTTAGACGAACCAACAAGTGGCTTAGATCCATCAACTGCTCTAGATATTCATGAGCTATTATTAGAATTGAAAGCTAATGGAACAGCGATTTTTTTAACTACTCATAATATGGAAGAGGCTACAAAACTCTGTGATCATGTGGCACTATTGTATCAAGGTGAAATTGTTGAATTTGGCACACCGCAGCAAATTTGCTTAAAATACAATACTGAAAAAAACTATCATGTTTTACTAAAAAATCAACGACAAACAGTAATTGGCAATACGCCTAAAGAGTTGCAACAGTTGAATCAGTGGATGCTAGCAGATGAGGTTATGACCATTCATTCATCTGAACCAACATTAGAAACGGTGTTCTTAGAAGTTACTGGGAGGAAATTACAATGAGTATTTCAATGAGAAAAGTAAATGCACTATTTATGATGAAGTTACAAATGATTTTAAAGAATTTTGCTATTATGATTGGTCCTTTGATGGCGATTGGTTTTGTTTTAATTTTTAATCAAATTATGCCAACTCAATCTATTGCTGATCTAAAAGCAGAAGGAGCAGAATTCATGGTTGGTTTTTATTTTCAATTTGGTGTAATGTTTAATGTGTTAATGACGGGAATTATGGCATCAAGTATTCCTTTGGCTGAAGAAAAAGAAAAAAATACATTGCGTGTGTTAATGACGTCATCTGTAAATGCGCTTGAATTTTTTCTTGGTAGTTTGCTACCTGTGCTAGTGCTAATGATAGTGATAAACATTCTACTTCTTCCAATAAGTGGGATGACAGGAATCAATATACCTATATATATTCTTGTGACAACGATTGCAAGTTTCATTACAATTATCATCGGTTCATTAATTGGTTTAATATCTAAAGATCAAAAAGCAACTTCGCTTATCTCAACACCAATTATGTTAGTTTTGATGATGTTGCCAATGTTTGCTGGGATGAATTCAACTTTGCAAGATTTTTCTAAGTTCTTTTATACAGGGTCAATGAATGAGATTTTAATAAATTTAGTTTTAGATAAACCAACTTCAGTCAGTATATTCAATAGTATAATTTTAGCGGTTTGGTTGGTTAGTTCATTAGTTATTTTTGTTCATTATTATCGAAAAAATGGCTTAGATAGGGATTAATAAATAAAGTAAGTAGTTTGCTTATGAGGAAGATTCATAAAAATCAAGATATGTTAAATGCATTGAATACGAGGAGTCTACTTAAAAACAGAAAGAATCGAATGCTCAATTGCTTTACATTTCTTAAATAATAGGTTAGCCTTTTTGATAATGCAGTTTATTTAGCAAATATGTGAATGAAACAGGAGGGAAATTAAGTGAATTTACAAGCGCTACATCATGTTGCCATTATTGTATCAGACTATCAAAAATCGCGAGAATTTTATGTGGACTTATTAGGATTTGAAGTCATTCGTGAAAATTATCGTGAGAGTCGTGGCGATTATAAATTGGATTTGAAGCTTGGAACAAGTGAATTAGAGATTTTTGGCATGCCAAATAGCCCCAAACGGGTGTCTAATCCAGAAGCTTGCGGTTTGCGTCACTTGGCATTTGCTGTGGACAATATTGAAGAAGTGATTGCCGAGTTAGCTGGAAAAGGCATTGAATGTGAGCCTATTCGGATTGATGATTATACAAATAAAAAAATGACCTTCTTTTTTGATCCAGATGGATTGCCACTGGAGTTGCATGAATGACATATTTTTTTTAAATCAAGCATAGAAAAAGCAATAAAGTTAGAATCATAACATATTCTAACTTTGTTGCTTTTATTGTTTGCTAGTTGACTATCCTGACTAATTTAATTCAATTATATTTTATTATAAGCTATAGGTTTAATACCAACCGGTTGGATTATACCAACAACTAAAAGTATCGTTACTATTTCCATAAGCTGTTGCGTTAGCCCATTGTCCTTTATATGCATTTACCCTATGCACATTACTGCCAACTTGTGCCTTTGCACCATGTCTAGCAGCAGTTCTACTATAATTATTAGAATGCCCTTTTTTCTTTGACAGCCAAGAACCATATAGTTAAGAATAATAGACCCATCTTCCTAAGGATATTTCCATTTGCATCAAAAGAAATAAAGCCTTCAGCATTTGAGTTATAGTCAATGGTTTCTGCTGATGCGGGTACTGCGATAGTTACACCAACTAAAAGTAGTCCTATAAAAAGACTAGTTACTATTATTTTTTCATATTATCTCCCCTAGCAAAGTTTAAAATGAAAAAAATGTTAGGTAAGTTGAATGACTTGAGTGCTTTTTTGTATCAGATAATCATCATGAGAAACTAATATAACTGTTTTCCCGAGAGTTGTTTGTTCTAGAAGTAACTCAACTATTTTATTTCTATTTTCGGTATCTAATGATCCTGTTGGTTCATCAGCAAAGATAATCTCATTAGGCTTTATTAAGGCCCTTGCCAATGCTACTCGTTGTTTCTCCCCACCAGATAATTCATAAACCTTTTTAGTTGGACGATAAAGAATACCAACTTTCTTCAAAGCCGTTTCTTTTTCTTGTTGTTTCGCCTTTTTTGTCAATTTTTTATATTTTAGACCTATATCTAAATTATAATCAATACTTTCTTCTTCAACTAAACCATAATTTTGAAATAAAAAAGCTAAATTTTTTCTTTTTAATAAAAGTTTTTTATGTGTGCTTAAACCTGATGTAGTTTGTCCAAATAAAGAATAACTTCCAGTACTATATGTTTCATTTAATCCTAGAATATTTAATAAAGTTGTTTTTCCAGAGCCACTAACACCATGAATCGTAGTTAGTGTGCCTTTCTTAATTGAAAAAGTTACGGGATTAAATACTTCTTTTCCATTAAGTTCTTTAGTAAGGTTATTTACTTCAAGCAATATATCTGTCATAAAATTTAGCCTCCATTGATCATTTTTAGTTTAGATTTTCTTTCAATAAAAAAGAGTAGCCCTACGGAAACAATTAGTTCAATTAGTAAATAAAGGAATAGATTTATAAAAAAGGTAGTACTATCAATTTTTTGAATATATTTTAGTATCATTACCATTGGTAGTTGCATGATAAGAATAAAGAAGTAGGACTTATAAGTGGCAAAGAATGAGTAACCATTCAATCTTAATAATGCAAGTTTTTTACCATTTAAGTTGAAATAGTAAATCGATGTGAAAAAGCTCATAATAAAAAAGATAAAGAAAAGAACAAAGGTAGAAATAAACATTTTATTTAAAGAAGTGCCCATTATTTTAAGAAACGTTAAATTGGCTTTTTGATAAGGAGTAAAAACCATTAAATTATCATCTAGATGGTTCTCTTTTAGTATTTTCTTAATCTTTTTTCCAATCTTTTGATTGTATTTAACTTTTAATGGTGGATTCATATCACCATCAATAATATTTCGATTAAAATAATCACTATTTGTTTCAGTTAAAACTAAGAGAATGTTGTAATCCGTTATCCAATTGTACTTTTGATCAAAAGTATAGATGGCTTGATGATCTTTTAGCCAAATAATTTGATTTCCAATATTACTATTTTGTAAGTCAGGCTGCCAATAGTAATCTTTAATAGCCTGTTCTTGATCTTTATATTTTTGTGGTATTAAAAGAATCCGTTGTTCTTCAGCTTCGGCTATATCAATTTTTTTACTGTATTCATCTAATAAAGGAAACTCTTTTAAGTAATTTGGATTAATAAAAATATGTCTTAACCAAAATTTATTTTCTTTCGTTAAATAATGTTGAATATTCATTAGAAGGCTTCCTTGCTGATTTAGTTCATGATAAAGAGCGTCATCCATATCAATACTGAGTTGATCTGTATAAACAAAATCAGAATAGTTTTTTCCAAAAGCTAATGGATAAAAAACATAATAATCATCTTGTAAATTTTCTTGAGCATTAAAACTTGATTTTAGTTCATTGCTAGAAAAGAAAATGATGTCTGAAATATCCGAACTTATAGCTAGCAGACTTATTAAAAATACAGCTTTAATTGTATAAGGTAGAATGGAACGTAATAAATTCCAACATTTCTTATAAAGTTGTTTTGGATTAGATACCCAGTATGTGAAAAAGAGAGTACAACCATATAGGTATCCATAAATAATAAACAATAGGAAAAAGTAAGTTGCAATAAAACTAATCATTTCCGTTACATGATAGAGTTGACAAAGAAAAATCGTTAAGATAAAAAATAGAAAATGAATGATAAATGTTTGTTTTTTTATTAATGTATTTAAAATACTTATTATTGAAAAGCCATTTCTTCTTAGGATACTAATTGTTTCTGATAAAGAATACAACCAAAAAAATGAAATAAAGAAAAGAAAGAGGATGCTTATAGGTAAATAATTACTTATTCCATATGTATCAGAAGATAATGTCATCATTTCAACTTCTTCATTATTAAAATCAGAAAAGCTATCATCTTTGTAGGTTGTTTTAAATGTTTCATTGTATTTAAGCGAAAAATCTTTAATGAAATGAGTATAAATGGTATCTTCTTTAGTTGAAATAAAGAATTGACCTTCAAATTCCTCATCCTTAATTGAATCGGCAATGGATAAAAATTTAAACTCTGCTTCAGTTAAAGGGGGATTATACCGACTTTCTTTACCATTATTGGGAATATAGTAAGTCACTATTATTTTAGAGATGAACTTAAAATTAAATCCATCTTTGATTTCTTGCGTATTGTTCATGACTTTTTTCATATAAAAAAGGTCATATTTGCTAGTTGTTTCAGAAAGAATAGTAACTAATTTTTGATAATCAGATTTAGTATTTGGTCGCTCAGGAATCTTAAGAGCACTGTAATTATCAGAATAGCCATTTAATTGATAGGCTTTACTAATAGATGTCTGTTTAACCGCCAAAGCAAACAGACAAATTAAGATAAATAGAATAAGGCTATTCATTAAAAATTTTAAGTTAGTAGTTTTCATGGGCGTACTCCTTTATGTGTATAGAAATTTTGTAGAGTTTTTTTAGCTACAAGTGTTTAAAAATTAATTTTTTTATTAAGTATAGTTGGTTTAAGCTTATTAAGTTAAATAAAAAATGAGGTTTTGTTTATAAAATTACAGGAATTATAATTATAGTTTATATTATAAAATGATTATAAGTCAAGGGTTTTTTAATCAATTTTTAATTATTTGGATTTTTTAAACAAAAAAAGGCATCCATGATGAATTAAGTCATGGATGCCTTTTTATTCAACTAATTAAGCTTTCTTACTCCGTTGAATAAAGTCATCAAACAAAGCTTGCATAGGTGTATCTTCATTCAGCATTAATTCTGGATGCCATTGAACTGCCACAATACTTTGCGCTGGATCACGGGATTCATAAGCTTCAATAATCCCATCTTTGCTCCAAGCAGTTGCTACAAAAGAATCAGCAAGTTTTTTCACAGCTTGATGATGATACGAGTTTACATGATAATTATCTGGCAAGATACTTGCTAAATGACTGCCAGCATCAATTGTAATGCTATGCCCACCAACACTTGGAATACTTGCTTGCAAATGTTGAATGTGCCAATCGGGGTAGTCACTTAAGTCTTGGTAAAGCGTTCCACCTTCAACAACATTTAATAATTGAATTCCTCGACAAATTGCAAAAATAGGTTTCTTTTGCTTCAAAGTTTCAATGATTAGGGCTTTTTCAAAATAATCCCGTTTTGGTTCAGTTTCTTGAATTTTAATACTAGGTTCTTCATTATAAAGAAAAGGGGAAATATCTTGTCCGCCAGCTAGTAATAGCCCATCAATTTGATTTACATAAGTTTTTGCAGTTTCAGGATCACCAATAGGTAAGACTAGAGGAATTCCCTGAGCATTTTGAACACCATCAACAAAGCCTTGTGGTGTATAAGTAACGAGATTATCATGAAAAACCTCTGCATGTTTTGTTAAAATATTGCCTGCAATTCCAATGATCGGTTTCATTTTTGTTCCTCACTTTCTATTCAATTTATTTTACCTTAAAATAGAAATAAAAGCTAATTAATAGTAAGTGCTATTGCTGTTGATAATAACTGCACTTAGTTAATATAAATTCTAAATAAAGTGCCGGAATACAAGGTTTTCAACATTTGTTTGATAATTGTTAACTGAATTCATTGCGAAAGATTCTCAATTGAGCTAAAATAGAGAGAAGACAAAATTTATAAGTAAGCCAATATACACTTAAATTAAATTTGACGAATCACACATTTATTTGTGTAAATAAAGAAAGTAAAGGGGAAAATAAAATGGCTGTTTTAGAAGTAAAAGATTTACATGTGTCGATTGAAGACAAAGAGATTTTAAAAGGCGTTAATTTAACAATGAAAACGGGAGAAATTCATGCCATTATGGGACCAAATGGAACCGGTAAATCAACGTTATCTGCAGCGATTATGGGACATCCAAGCTACGAAGTAACTCAAGGAGAAATCCTTTTAGATGGTGAGAATGTTTTAGAAATGGAAGTTGATGAACGTGCTCGTGCAGGGTTATTTTTAGCAATGCAATATCCAAGTGAAATTGCTGGAATTACCAATGCTGAATTTATGCGTGCAGCGATTAATGCTCGTCGTGAAGAAGACAATAAAATTTCTGTTATGGATTTCATTAAAAAATTAGATAGCAAAATGGAAATCTTAGATATGCCAGAAGAAATGGCTGAACGTTATTTAAACGAAGGTTTTTCAGGTGGCGAGAAAAAACGGAATGAGATTTTACAATTAATGATGATTGAACCAACTTTTGCAATTTTGGATGAGATAGATTCAGGGTTAGATATTGATGCTCTTAAAGTTGTGTCAAAAGGTGTCAATGCGATGCGTGGTGACAATTTTGGTTCATTAATTATTACCCATTACCAACGTTTGCTAAACTATATTACGCCGGATATTGTTCATGTTATGATGAATGGTGTTGTTGTGAAAACTGGTGGAGCTGAGTTAGCGAAACGTTTAGAAGCAGAAGGTTATAAAGGTATTCGTGATGAATTAGGTATCGAAATTGAGTTAGATGAAGATTAAGGAGGATTCAAGATGACAGAGAAAACTTTTACAACCCATCTTGATGCCTTACGTGATTTTTCATTAAGTCATGGTGAGCCTGAATGGATGTTGGATTTACGCTTAAAAATGTTAGCAAAAATAGATGAATTAGACTTACCTTTTATTGAACGTGTGAAAATAAACCGTTGGCCGTTATTAACTGTACCAGCATTAAAAAATGATACAGATGCAGTGTTATTAGCAGAAGATTTCTTAGTTGAAACGAATGATGCGCCAAAAATTATTCAAGTTGGAACCCAGACTGCATTTGAACAATTACCGATGGAACTAATTGAAAAAGGTGTTATTTTTACAGATATCTTTACGGCCTTAACAGAACATTCTGATTTGGTGAAAGAAGCCTATATGCAACTAGCGGTTAAAGCAGATGAAGACAAATTAACAGCATTCCACGCTGCTTTTATGAACAGTGGTGTGTTCTTATATGTTCCTAAAAATGTGGTGATTGAAGAACCACTTGAAGCGTTGTTTGTCCAAAACAGTCAAATTGAAGAAAACTTTATTAAACATGTATTGATTTTAGCGGATGCAAATAGCCAATTTAGTTATGTTGAAAAATATCAAACGATTGGTGAAACAAAAAATACAGCCAATATTATCGTTGAAGTTATTACTAAGCCTGGTGCAAAAGTAAAATTTTCAGCGGTAGATCAATTAGGCGTGAATACAACAACGTACTTTAATCGTCGTGGGCATTTATTAAAAGACTCAACAATTGATTGGGCCTTAGGGATTATGAACGATGGCGATATGGTTGCTGATTTTGATTCAGATTTAATTGGTGAAGGTAGCCACAGTGAAGTGAAAATCGTAGCAATTAGTACGGGTAGTCAAGTTCAAGGAATCGATACACGTGTAACGAATTATGGACGTCATTCGATTGGACATATTTTACAGCATGGTGTAATTCGTGATAAAGCAACCTTAACCTTTAATGGGATTGGTCATATTATCAAAGGTGCAAAAGGCGCAGATGCTCAACAAGAAAGTCGTATTTTAATGCTTTCTGACAAAGCTCGTGGCGATGCTAATCCAATCTTGCTAATTGATGAAAATGATGTAACTGCAGGACATGCTGCCAGTGTTGGCCGGGTTGATCCAGAAGAAATGTACTATTTAATGAGTCGTGGAATTGCCAAAATCGAAGCGGAACGTTTAGTTATTCGTGGTTTCCTAGGTTCCGTAATCGCAGCAATTCCAGTCAAAGCTGTTCGTGATGAACTGGTGGATGTTATTGAAGGGAAGTTGACAAAATGAGTTTAGATGCTGCAAAGATACGCGTGGATTTTCCAATTTTAAATCAGATAGTCAACGACGAAAACTTAGTCTATCTAGACAATGCAGCAACGACTCAAAAGCCTACAGCTGTGATGAATACGATTGTTGAAGACTACTATTATAAAAATAATGCCAACGTTCATCGTGGCGTCCATACTTTAGCGGAACGAGCAACAGAGCAATTTGAAGCCGCCCGTGAAAAAGTCCGTTATTTTATCCAAGCAAATGAAACCGCAGAAGTTCTATTTACTCGGGGAACAACGACCAGTTTAAATTGGATTGCCCGTAGTTATGGCGATTTAGCGATTTCGGAAGGGGATGAAATCGTGATTTCCTACATGGAACATCACTCGAATATCATCCCATGGCAACAGCTAGCGAAGGCTAAAAAAGCCACATTAAAATATATCGGTCTAACCTCAGATGGTCAACTAGATATGGTAGATGCGAAAAAACAAATTACGACTAAAACAAAAATTGTCTCAATTGCCCATGTTTCCAACGTTCTAGGTGTAATCAATCCAATTGAAGATTTAAGAGAGTTCGCTCATAATGTTGGGGCAGTCATTGTTGTAGATGGCGCTCAAGCCGTTCCACATATGAAAGTCGATGTTCAAGCGTTAGATGTAGATTTTTACTGTTTTAGTGGACATAAAATGTTAGGACCCACTGGAATTGGAATTTTATACGGCAAACGCAAACACTTAGAGCAAATGGAACCTGTTGAATTTGGTGGCGAGATGATTGATTTTGTGCATTTGCAAGAGAGTACGTGGAAAGAATTGCCATGGAAATTTGAAGCAGGAACACCGAACATTGCTGGTGCAATTGGACTTGGTGCAGCGGTGGATTATCTAGAGAATCTTGGCATGGATCAGATTGAAGCTCATGAACAAGAATTAGTTGATTATGTGATGCCAAAGCTTTTAGCAATTGAGGGGTTAACCATTTATGGACCACAAAATCCAGCTGAACATACAGGAGTGATTGCTTTTAATCTAGATGGATTACACCCTCATGATGTTGCAACAGCTCTTGATATGGAAGGTGTTGCCGTTCGAGCAGGTCATCATTGTGCGCAACCATTACTAAATTATTTAGATGTTTCAGCAACAGCGCGAGCAAGTTTTTACGTATACAATACAAAAGCAGATGCAGATCGTTTAGTCGAAGCCATTCTGGCAACAAAGGAGTTTTTCCAACATGGCGCTATCTAGATTAGATAACTTATACCGTCAAGTCATCTTAGACCATTCAAGTCATCCTCATCATCATGGGGTTTTAGATGCATCAACCAATCAGATTGAATTAAATAACCCAACTTGTGGCGATGTGATTCAAATCCAATTAATCGTAGAAGATGATGTGATTCAAGATATTCGTTTTTCAGGACACGGTTGTTCGATTAGTACAGCCAGTGCCAGCATGATGACGGATGCTGTAATTGGCAAACCCGTAGCAGAAGCCCTTGAATTAGTACAAGATTTTTCTGAATTAGTGCAAGGTAACGAAGTCGTTAATTTGGACGGACTAGGGGATGCAGCGATGTTAAGTGGAGTCGCAAAGTTCCCAGCTCGTATCAAATGCGCAACTCTATCATGGAAAGCTTTAAATAGAGCCTTAGTCGAGGGCGGAACAACCGTTGATGGACATCTTCATCAACCAGACGAATCAATTTAAAAGGAGTGAGATAAATGAGCGAAGTACCAGAGTTAGAAGAATATAAATTCGGTTTCCATGATGACGTGGAGCCTGTCTATAGTACCGGTAAAGGTCTTACAGAAGATATCGTTCGTGAAATTTCACGAGTAAAAGAAGAACCAGAATGGATGCTGGATTTCCGTTTGAAATCATTGGCACAATTCAATAAGATGCACATGCAAGAATGGGGCCCAGATTTGTCAGATATCGATTTTGATAGTATTAAATACTATCAAAAATCAAGTGATAAAGCTGCTAGAGATTGGGACGATGTACCAGATAAAATCAAAGAAACCTTTGAACGAATTGGAATTCCAGAAGCAGAACGCAAATATTTAGCCGGAGCTTCAGCGCAATATGAATCAGAAGTGGTTTACCATAATATGAAGGACGAATTTTCTAAATTAGGAATTGTCTTTACTGATACAGATTCAGCTTTGAAAGAATATCCGGAGTTATTTAAAGAATATTTTTCAAAATTAGTCCCTCCAACAGATAACAAATTAGCTGCATTAAACTCAGCAGTTTGGTCTGGGGGAACCTTTATCTATGTACCAAAAGGCATCAAATGTGATGTTCCTTTGCAAACCTATTTCCGAATCAACTCGGAAAACTCTGGACAATTTGAGCGGACATTGATTATCGTTGATGAAGGCGCAAGTGTCCATTATGTGGAAGGGTGTACCGCACCAACGTATACAAGTAATAGTTTGCATGCAGCGATTGTAGAAATTTTTGTTCGCAAAGATGCTTATTGCCGCTATACGACTATTCAAAACTGGTCAGATAACGTCTATAATCTTGTAACCAAACGTGCTAAGGCGTATGAAGGCGCAACAATGGAGTGGATTGATGGCAACTTAGGAGCCAAAACAACCATGAAATACCCAAGTATCTTCCTAGATGGTCGTGGCGCACGTGGAACAATGCTATCGATTGCCTTTGCTGGTGCGGGACAAAACCAAGATACTGGTGCAAAAATGATTCACAATGCACCAAACACATCAAGCTCAATCGTCTCAAAATCGATTGCCAAAGACGGCGGCGAAGTAAACTATCGCGGTCAAGTAACCTTTGGACGTAACAGTGGCGGATCGATTTCACATATCGAGTGTGATACGATTATTATGGATGACTTATCGAAAAGTGATACCATTCCATTTAATGAAATCCGTAATAGCAATGTTTCACTGGAGCATGAAGCAAAAGTTTCTAAGATCTCTGAGGAGCAATTGTACTACTTGATGAGCCGTGGATTGAGTGAGCAAGAAGCTACTGAAATGATTATTATGGGCTTTGTTGAGCCATTTACAAAAGAATTACCGATGGAATATGCCGTTGAATTGAATCGTTTGATTCAGTATGAAATGGAAGGCAGTGTGGGTTAATTTTAATATATAAGCTAGAAGCGTTGATATATCAATGTTTCTAGCTTTTTTGTTTGCCTGAATATTAGAAATGACCAGCTTTTGACCAGCTTATTTACTGATTAGCCATCATATCAGCAAAGTCCTGACCAGTCTTCTTAGGCGCATTGTTTGTGATATGAACATAAATATCCATTGTGACTTTACTATTTTCATGCCCTAACCGATGTTGAACCACCTTGATAGATTCCCCTGCTTCTAGTAATAAGCTAGCATGAGTATGTCTGAACCCGTGCGGAGTAATACGAGACAATTTATATTTTTTTATGATATATCTTAACCAATCATTCACGGTATTTGGAACGTACAAGGTGTTCTTAAGGCTTGTAAAAACATGTTGGTTATCTGAGCTAGTATTATAACCTAACTTAAGATAGTCTGTTCTTTGTTGTATTCTCCAATCGTTTAAGATTGCCAATGTTTCAGTATCAAGTGATATAGTTCTTTTTGATGCTTTTGTTTTAGGTGTTTGAAGTATGATGTTCTTATGTTCATCTATAGCTACAGTTTTGTTAACATGTAGTTCCTTGTTAAAAACATCAATATCTTTCCATTGTAAGGCTAAAGCTTCGCTTTTTCTCATACCTGTGTACGCTAACAATCTAAAAAAAGCATACTGTTTAGTGTTACCAAAGTTTTTGAAAGAATCTAGTAAGGTCTTTAATTCTTCTTTAGTATAGAACTTGCGTTGTTCTTCATGCTCCTTTCTACGAGGAAGCAGGGTACTTTTCATGACATTACGTTCAATATATTCCTGAGAAATGCCATAGCTTAAAATTTGTGCTGTTTGTTTTCTCATAGTGTCATAAGTTTTATACTTTTTATGCCAATTGTTCACCATTTTTTGACAATAGGAAACAGTAATATCAGTGATCTTCATCTTTCCAAATGCTGGTAATATTTGGTTCTTAGCATATCTAACATAGATAGATATAGTAGATTTTTTTACACTTGAACGTTGGAAATCAATCCACTCTTCATATAAATCTTCAAAAGTCATGTCGCTAGCTTTTTTCTTAGTTCCATATTTTATCTGGTATGCTAGCTCATCATGTGCTTGTTGAGCTTCTTGTCTAGTTTTAAAGCCTCTACGTGTAGTATTTACTTTCTGTCCAGTCTTTGGATCTGTGGCTACATGTCCTTTGAACATCCAAGCTATTTGACCGTTATTTTTTTTGTACTTTGTAACTTTTGCCATTTGTTTTCCTCCTAGATATTGGTCAATAGATATAGTCTATTGGGAGCAATATTTGGAGTAAATCTAGGTTTTAGTTTCTGCTTGCTTTAAGATATTACGTTCAGTATCGCTCCATCTTAAACACCTCCATTTTCAGTTGAATTTGTAATAGCATCTAAATATTGATTGAGACCTAATAGCTGTCCAAAGGTTAATTTTTTATTATTAAAGAAAATGTCCTTTTGTTTATTAATTCCTTTAGATATTATATCTGATAGATTAGTCGAGTCTCTGTAAGGAAAATTTTCTTCTTCGTATGTTTTCTTTTTTACATCTATATTATCTAAAAACTCTCCCAACTTAAAATTAAGATTTTCAAAATCAAAGGTTTTGGTAACATCTCTAAAAGCTAATGCTTCTGGTGTACCAATACGTGTTAATTCATCATAAGAGAGTGGTTCCAATGTTCCGCTGTTATTACTACTAGAGTACTTCTCTGTTAGTTTTTGATATTCACATAAATCTATTAAATTTCGAAGACTGATTCCTAAAGCATCTGATATTTTTGTCAAAGTTTTAAATGATGGCGTTCGTGTGTCGTTTTCAAGACCTCCAATATAGGATTGTCCAACTCCTAGATCTTTAGCTAACATTACTTGAGTATATTTTTTTCCACCAGCAGATTTCATTTGTCTAATACGCTTAAGAGCAAATCCAACCTTTAAGTTACTATTTTCTTCCATTGTGGTCACCTCTTTCTATAACTATAATATCACTTTTAAGTGGTTAAGTAAAGTCTTAAATGTAAATATAATTAAAAATATCACTAATGGGTGTTGATTTATTTGGTGATTCATGCTATACTGTGTATATCAACTAAGAGAGGCGGTGATAATTATGAATAAACGATAGAAGGGAGGACATTCCATGAATAATAAAAAAGAAATTACTTTGGATAGTCTGCTTGAGAGAACAGTCTATGAAGTTTTAAATAAAGAGTTCTTAGAATTAAAAAGCATGTTAGCTACTTTACCTAATTCTAACACTAATCTTTCAGGTTATTTAACTATGAAAGATGCTGGTGACTATCTGTCAGTATCCAGAAATACTCTAGCTAAATTCATCAGTGAGTATGATTTACCTATAACAATAATAGACGGTACTAAGCGTATAAAAAAATCTGATATAGATGAATTTATGCTTAGTAAAAGGCGTTGACTATGTCTTACAAGTATCTTTATTTATTACTAGTAAGAGCAGTTAAAAGAAAGCTATTAAAAATTATAGGAGGATAAGTATGGAAACTAAATATACAAAACAGGTAGAGGATAAAGTAGTAAAACAAATGGATAGACTTTTAATCAGTTATAGAAAGAATTATCTTTTTCAAGTGAAAAATGGAGAAGACGTTGAATTTATAACAACTACTGCTGATAAGGTCAGATTAACCGAATGGAAAGTCAGAAAACATTTAAATGGTGATTATACATTAGGAATAAAATTAGGTTCTGGTGGATTGACTAAGTTTCTATGTTTTGATGTCGATATTATAGATGTGGAAGATAGAATATGGACAACTAAAGAACTGATAGATACACTTCATTCCTATTATGGAATTCCGATGAAAGATATTCATGTTTGGTATTCAGGATTTAAAGGCTATCATGTTGATCTATATTTTGATGATCTTATTAAAGAGCAAAAACTTAATAATTTCTATTATGAAGTTTTGACTCAAATGGGAGAAACAATTCATCGCATTGAAAAAAGACCTACCTCGGGACTTGGAGTCAAACTACCATTGGGGATTCATTTGAAAACAGGGGATTTTTGTTGTTATGTTAATAATCAGACATTAGAACCATTGGCTATTGATTATTTCTTAGCTATAGAACCTCTATCTTTAAGTGAATTCCAAGAAAATATTTTGAATGACTGTATAACTATTGATAAAAAGCAATTAAAAAATAAAAAGAAAGAGAAATCAAAAAAGATAGGTAATAGAATAAAAAAGGATAATAACCACATTATTGGTGACTACGTGAAAAAGACTCTTATTAATGGACACTTGTCAGAATCGAATAGTAGGAATTATTTTACCTTTCATGCATCTCGTTTCTTAAAGTACCAAGGAAACGACATGGAGAGTACGTATGAAATTATCTTTGGTATAATTAAAACTACCTTCCAAAATTCTGAAACTAGAATATTCTTAGATCAAAAATGGAACCTTCAAGGTTTAGAAAATGAAACAAAACGTATAGTTAAGAATGTTTATGTGGGTGACTATGCCTTTAGTTTGAAATCTAGTGATGTTACTTTTTATAAACAAGAGTTAGATGCTATCTTATCTATCTCAAAGAAAAATCTCAGAAATCTTCTTTTTAGTTTACTATATCATTCAAAAAAATATAGTGGCAGTGACGGGGAATTTTATTGTACTCATAAAATTTTAGCAAATATGGGGAATGATAGTAACACTGGAAGAAGTGCTAAGAACATCAGACTGCTAGAGGAAATGGGCTTTGTTAAAGTTATCTCTTTTAGAGTATTTAAAGGAGGGAAATGGATTCCTAACTACTACAAAGTGACCTTAGGAGAACAGGATGTTTCTGAAATTGAGGGGGTTACATATAATTCTGATGAGCCTCTAGATCTAAACAAGGTAATGAAGGATATAAATAACAAAGAAGAAGAACTAACTAAAATTTAAAATGCTGGGATAGATTTATTTACCAGTTTGAAATTGAGAATAAAAAGCACCCATCTGGTTAGGATAGGTGCTTTTTACTTGAACTCACTTCGTTCAGCATCTTGCCTTTTTAATAGCCTCATATAGTCTAATATCTTAACCTTGTCTTCGGACGATAAAGAGCGGTATAAGGCATTGAATTCTTCATCAGCCTCCTCAGATTGTATATCTATAAAATGGCTTAGAGGGACTCCTAGAGCCTTTGAAAGAGCTTGTAAGTTTTCGGTTCGTGGTTCAGTTACCTCATTTTCCCAACGAGCAATTGCCTGTTGAGAGGCATGAATTTTCTCTGCTAACTGTTTTTGAGTCCATCCTAATTTTTTTCTATTTTCTCTTATAGCTTTAGCATATTGTTTCATTTAATTGTTCCTCCAATAATTATACTATACAACGATATGTTGTTTATGAATGTTAAAAACGGTGTATAACTACATATAATTGTTGAAATACTACATTTAGATGTATATAATAGTGAATAAGGAGGAAGATTATGAGAGAAAAAAGAAGACTTTGTTTATACAGAGAAGCATACGGTTATTCTCAAATTGAAATAGCTGAGAAGATGTACGTCACTCAGCAGTCAATTAGTTCATGGGAGACAGGTAGAACAATACCTAAACCTTATCAAATGAAACTATTATCAGAAATGCTAGAAGTTGATTTGGATGAGCTTTTTTATGATATTTTCAATGTAAATAGGGAGGAAAAAGAAAATGTATTGTAGAAATTGTGGAACTAAGATGGAAGAATCAGAAAAATTTTGTTCGTCTTGTGGAGCATCTCAAGAAAATAAAGAGCTCTACACAGAACAGATAAGCCCCAATATAGAAAAATCACTGAATGAAGTAAAAGATCAAATTAATAAGGGAAAAGAAAGCGGAAATCTATATAAAATTGTTGGTTGGATATCAGTTGCCATCTCCCTTTTGTTTATTCCTGTATTTTTTGGTGCTTTTGGAGTTATTATGGGGTATTTGTATAGAGATCACGATGAAAAGCATGGAACTATTTTAATAATAGCAAGTGTAGCAAGTGGTATTTTAGGAATGCTTCTAGGTCTATCATCAGGGTATTGAGGAGGTTAAAAGATGATAAAGATGTTAGGTGGAATAGGGTTTGTCTTTTTTGCAATTGCAATAAGAAGGCTTCTTAAAACACATCATCATCAAAAAGATAGAAAGAAAATACTGATATCAGGTAGCATTCTATTATTTGGCTGTTTTTTAATGCTATTTAGTTCAGGTGGTCGATCAGAAAAAGAATACACACAAGAAGTTATGAACATAGTCAATGATAACGATCTGAAAATCAAAGAGACAGATGTCTATTCAGATGATGATATGAAGGATACAGCTGACTATTTAAGCAAACAAATGAAAAAATTGAAAGATATCAAACCTCCAAGTACTTTGCCTCAAGAGATTAAAGATTCTCATGAAACTCTTTATGAGGGAATTGATAGAATTAGAATAGGGATATTGGAGCACGATATCGAAAAAATTCAAGCGGGGCAAATGATTGTTGCTATGGCACTAATTCTTTATAATGATTATATAGAAAAAAATCCAGATAAATTTGATAAGGAGTAACCATAATGAAAAAAGGGTTGGTTTCATTTGTGCTATTATCCACTGTTTTGATGGCATCCTGTCAAAATAGAAGAGAAACGTCTAGTTCGTCTATCTCTAGTGAAGCATCCAACAGTATTAGTTATATAAAAGAAACTTCTGTCGATAGCTCTTCGGTAGAAGAGGAGATAGTGGAGGAAATGTTATGGAATGCTGAAAAGGCTAAAAATCTTAGTGGCTTTATTAAAACTTGGGGTCAAACAATGAATCAGATATATAAACAGTACAGTCCGAATAACAACGTTGACTTATATGGATTACAGTTACCCAATGCAGTTTTAAAACATGATATTGGGTGGCAAGCAGTTATTGGGAATACACCTATTGTATTGAATTGGTCTGAAAATGGAGAAGTTGATAATGGGTATGCATTGGTTGCTGTATACTCAGATGCTGAGAACCAACCTTACATGGAAAAACATGTCTATTTCTTTACGATTGTAGCAGGTATGCCAAAAGTATTAGTTACTAGTCAGAACCAAGGTAATGGAAATAATTATTTATATTTTACAGAGACTGAAAACATTGAACTTAGAGAAGGTTTTTCTAATATTTTAGGAAGTACCATTGATATGAAAAAAGGACAAGAGATATTTACAAAAGATGAGAAGATAAGCTATTTTGCTTCTAGTTATGAAATTTTGCCGTACGCAGGGATTTTAGTATATGAAGATAGTGGAATTACCTATCGTTTAGAAGAACCTATAAATAATACCCAATCAGCAATTTTAGAAGCTATTAAGAGCATAGGACAAATGAGTTCGGATATACAGGAACAAATCGGTGAGGCTATTCCCATTAGGTTTCAAGAACCAAATGAGAGTGGCTATTCAATTACTATTGTTGATGGAAAAGCAATACAAGCTAATCAACTGTTTGGCAGAATTATACAAGGAATGGAGTAGGACGTACATTTACCCCCACCCCGTTGTTTTAAACTCCAATTTATACTAATATTGGAAGTATAGGTATCTATGCCGGAGGTTCGTTTGTGGATAATAACTTAGAAGGGTAAAATAATTGATGTATATGAAACAATAAATGAAACAGGCTCTAAATGCTTTAAATCAAGCATTTAGAGCCTGTTTCATTTGTTAGTAGAAAACATAAATAATAAATAGTTTTCTATAACTTATAGTTAAAAAAACAACTAAGTAGTTATATATTTCTGTTAAAAGTAACAAAGTAAATATTTCATTTATAAATGAAAGGAGTATAATATTTATTGCTTTGGTTAAAAAAAGTAAGTATTTTTTTTTAGTTCCCAATAAAATTTGTAAATTGACCAGATTTTTATCTTAAATTATGGTTAAACATAGAATGGGAAATATACTTTTAAACTTAGAATCGTTAAAATATCCTACAAAGTAGTAGGGGAAATAAATCTTTAATGGACCTTTAAATATTTCAAGTGGGGACATTTTTAAGCAGTCAATTGGGTAGAAACTCTGTTTAGAAGATTGAGAATTGTTTTTTATCCATTTCCTATTTTTCTAACGTATGGTTTTGTAAATAAAACGATAAATATTTGAATTTAATTTAGAAAAATGAGATAATGAGTTAATATAATGGATATTTTTATTAGTAAAGAAGAAGATAAATTTTTAGGAGGCATTATGAAAACAAATAAACAGTCAAGTCCATAATCCTGTGTAAAATACTATACAACGTTTCTATTGTTTCTTACTTGCTAAAATTTATATACTTTCTTGTAGAACTAATCCATTCTTCATGCAGGTCCATAAGAACTGCCCCAATCAATCGATTGGCTGAAGCATGATTTGGAAAGATTCGAATGATCTTTTCTCTTCTGCGAACCTCTTGGTTTAATCGTTCAAGAAGATTGGTACTTTTTAGTCGATTGTGGGAGTTACCTAGGACAGTATATTGAAAGGCATCTTCGAAGCCATTATCTAAGGTCTCGTAAGCTTTTGTGTATTTCTTTTGGTCGTAGTATTCTTCAACCAGACGATTTTTAGCTTCTCGTGCTAAATTAATATCCGTAAACTTGAAGATAGCTTTTACAGCTTCTCTAAAAGGTTTAGAATTCTTCTTAGGAATTGTTGTAAAGATATTTCTTAAGAAGTGAACTTGGCATCTCTGCCAACTTGCGTTGGTAAAGGATTTACGAATCGCAGATACTAAGCCTTTATGAGCGTCAGAAATAACGAGTTCTACACCTTGTAATCCTCTTTCTTTTAAGTATTCAAAGAAGTTAGACCATGTGTTATCACTCTCTTCATTTTGAATCATGAAGCCAATAATTTCACGATCGCCATCTTTGGTTATTCCAATCGCAATGTGACAACTCTTAGAAAGTACTCGATTATCTTCTCTAATCTTTATGTACAGGACATCAGTCATCAAGTAAGGATAGTTTATATCTGAAAGCGATCGATTTTGCCATTCATTGACCAGAGGGTCTAACTGTTCAGTCAGACTAGAAACAAAGGACTTAGAAACTGATTTACCACATAACTCCTCAACAATCTTAGAGACTTTACGTGTTGAAACGCCTGAAACATACATCTCAAGCATTGAAGCAAGCAGCGCCTTTTCATTTCGCTGATACCGCTCAAACACCGTCGGTGAAAACTCACCATCACGTGTTCTAGGTACTCTTAATTCAAGTGTACCAACGCGAGTCGTAAAGTCACGCTCGTAGTAGCCATTTCGTTGACTCTGACGACTTTCAGATCGTTCATAGTCATCAGCTTTAATGTATTCTGTTCGTTGGTTTTCCATCAACTGATTGAAAACTGTCGTTAAAATATTTTTAGACACATCATCTTTAACGGAATGTTCAATAATACTTTGAACCTCTTCGTTGTTCAGTGTAAAATGTACTTGGGTCATGTAAAGTCCTCCTGGGTATGTTTTTAATGGTTAAAAACATTGTACCGTAAAAGGGCTGTTACATGGCCTTTTAACTTTTACACAATTATATGGACTTTATCAAAAATGCAGTTATTTAGGAATAGATAGGATAATATTAAGAGTTTGAAAAACCAGAAAACGTATAAAATGGCCATTTAATGATGGATTTCATGCGATATTTTATGATGTTAAAATAATTGTTTTAGTTTTCTGATAGATGTTCATCTTTTTCATTTCGAAGTTTAATATGATTAATTTTAATATAGCGATAAATAGTGTTATGTATTTCCTCTTAGAATAAATTACCTTAGATGTTTCTTTAAAATAGAAACGTCTTTTTCTGTGTCTTAAAGGAGAGTATATATTCTAAGATAACGAACTAAATATTACGTTTAGAGAGGCTTATTTAAGCGTATTGAAGCAGAAGAGGGAAAAAAAGTATATTTTAATAAAGAAAATTAAATTAATAAGGAGTTATTCTAAAGTAAAAAGAGCTTAAGATTGGCGAGATAGAAAGGAACTTATTTCTATCTGAGAGGAGTGGAGTAATGGAAAGGAAACCTGCTTTTATTGATGTGAAATTTAATCAAACTGTTTCTGATAGTCATGCGCTGCAAGCAAAGTCAACGATGCTATTTCTAAAAATTGGTACGGACGACTTAAATCAATTCCCGCATGATAGCTTTATGAAAAGTGAAGTTAAAACAAGTTTTTTGAATGCTTGCTTAGGACTGGAAATTTCACTACGAACAATAACCAATTCTTTTCTATTATCGATGGTTAGAATAGATGTATTAAAATACGGATTAATTAACACAGTAAGAACGATAAGAGCAGATATATGATGAGACGGAATGAATGTGAAAATGTTAAGAAGAAGCATAAAAAGCACAAAATTATTAAAGGAATCGGTTTACTGGTTCCGTTGATCCTATTTGGAACTGGCTATTTTCTTTTTTATTCTTATGTGATATCAACCTACAATATTCATATTATTTCAGGATCTTCAATGGAGAATGAATTTAAGGATACAGACACAGTATTGGTAAAAGCTGTTGATTCTTTGAGTAGATACTCTGTAATTTCTTTTGCTCATGAAGATGAAATGTATGTAAAAAGAATCATTGGCGTTCCGGGAGACGCAGTTATTGTTAATCAAAATAGGATAAGTATTGACACAGGTGGGCAAGGGAAGTTTGAATCTGTTTATGATTTTGAATTAAGTGAAACTGTGGCTGATGAATTAAAAAAAATCATGATTATTCCAGCAAATTCTTATTTTGTCGTTGGCGATAATTCAGATATATCAAAGGATAGTAGAGAGTTTGGCTGGGTAATGCGGAACAACATTGAAGGAAAGATTATTTTAAATTTTGAATAATCGGAGGGAGCTTTGAGTGGAAGTAATCGGATTAATTTTAATAGTCTCAGGTATATCTATAATGTGTATGGTACTCTATAGGCTATTTATCCAAAAACAAATACAAAATATTACCATTTCTGAAGATAGCTCTAAAGAATTTTTAAAAAAACTTGAGATAGTTAAAAGGAATGAGTTATCGAAACATGTGATAGCAATTTTTATTATTTCTATTGCCCTTTCTATGATGTTAATTTTAATAACCAGTCGTTTATATAAATTTAATTATAAAATTGATTATTTATCCTCACAAAATTCAAATTTAAAAGATAATTTAGAAATACTGAGAAAACAACAAACAAAAATAATAGACCAAATAGAACTAACTCCTTACCCAGAAAAAGGGTTACAGATAAAAACGTTAGAGTGGAGAGACTTATTTATCAATCAAGAAAAAAAAGCGCAACATTCTTTAGAAATGCAACTATCTCAGAAATTAGCGCCGTATGTAGGTCTAAATAATATTTTAGCAGTTGTAAATACTCATAGTGCAACGTTAGATCTAACTATTGAAGGAAATGCAATTGATAAGAATAATGAAGCAATTAAAGAAAATATAGATTTGTTCGTTGTGGAAATTTCAGAAATTAGTGAACTTAGTCAAATCAATCTAAAACTAAATGATACAAAATCTGATTCTCATCAAACGGTTTATAGTTGCAGCTACACTAGAAATGATAAAGACGAAGATTTTAAACGTACTTCAATGGAAAATTAATATAAAGATGTGAAAGGGGATGCAGCAAACATGGCAAAAGAAAAACAGAATGGATGGTTTTTTCAAAAAATATCTTAGAAGAAATCAATGATATTCCTGAGGAAAATCAAGAACAAATTAGTAATGAAGATGTCGAGAGACTTAATGAAGAAATCACTAGACTAAACGCTCATATTCATCAATTAAATGATGAGAAAGATAACCTGTTGGGAAGTATGGACTCAAATCATTCTGAAAAAGAAAGATTAAACAAATCAGTAGAAGAACTTAGTTCTTATAACGCGAGATGCATCAAGAAATTAGAAATTATGGGAAGTGAAAATGAAAAACTTAAGCATAAGATAAATGAACTAATGTCGGAGGCTACTTCTGAAAAAAGTACATCAAAATCTATCCTAAATAAACTAAATTCAGACATACAATTTTTACAAGCTAAAAATAGTACAACCGCTGAAGAAATAGCGGCATTAGAGATGGCATTAGCAGAAAAAACGAATGAAGTAGGGAACATTCAGAGTCAATTAAAAAGAAAAAACGCAGAACTAGAACAAATGAGCAATGAAAAAGACATGCTTACATCCAAAAATAATAAGCTGAGCCAAATAATAACAAAACTAGAACAAAATATTAAAAATCAGGAAACTACTACTAATGGCTCCTCAGATGAAGTCGTTGACTTGCAAAAGATAGTTAAAGATTTAACAGAGGAAAATGTTATTTTAAAATCTGATTTTGCAGATCAAAAAAATGAAATTAGTGAAGTAATGATTTCTGCACAAAAGCAAGCTAACCGCACTGTAGAAAAAGCATCGCGAAAAGCTGAAGAGCTAATAAGAGATGCAGAAAATAAAGTCTTAGAGATTGCCAATCAAGCAAAAGAACTTAAAGTTGAAATATCGGAATCTAAAGATAACTTTTTCTCGTTATACAATCAGCTGGAGAATCAAGTAAATGATTTGTCACTTAATCAAACTGGAGAGAAGTCAGAGAGTAAATTAAATAAGTTAGCTATCATCAAAGCTTAGTTTTTGTGTTTGGTAATTCAAATAAAAATCTAATTTGTAGGCAACAAGATCAGATAACAATATATATGAAATTGGGAGATAAACAATGAATAATCAGGAACCGTTACTTTTTAAATATCTTTATTATGTATATATGGCTGCATCCATTTTGACGGTCATCATTAGTATTTTTTTAGTGGTTAAATTGTACGTATTTTCACTTAAAGTTACAACAGTTGCAGATGTCTTTTTTGTACTAATCATGATGTTATCCAGTTTTTATTTTAGATTTAATGCATTTCACTATCAAAAATTATTTATAAATAGAGGTGTGTAAGGAGCTATGAAAAAAAACGTTAACTATTCTATTGTCGTTCTTTTTATATGGGTAAGTGTAATGGCAACTACATTGATTTGGCACCTATCTAGTAGTCGTGAAATAAATTTAATGGCTCAAACTTTAGAAACAAGTGTCGAGGAATCGGGTGAATCTGAATCAAGTAGTGTTGAAGAATCGGGTGAATCTGAATCAAGCAGTGTCGAGGAATCGGGTGAATCTGAATCAAGCAGTGTTGAAGAATCGGGTGAATCTGAATCGAGCAGTGTTGAAGAATCCGGTGAATCTGAATCGAGCAGTGTTGAAGAATCGGGTGAATCTGAATCAAGCAGTGTCGAGGAATCGGGTGAATCTGAATCAAGCAGTGTTGAAGAATCGGGTGAATCTGAATCAAGCAGTGTTGAAGAATCCGGTGAATCTGAATCAAGCAGTGTTGAAGAATCCAGTGAATCTGAATCACTCTCTTCATTAGAAAAAGAGGAACCTAATAATAATGAAAATTCTATTTCCACTAATAATGAATCATCTTCAAATAATGATTCAACAACGGTACTCAGTGAAGATACTAATGTAACCAATATTTCTGAAGTTGAATTGGAGGATAATTATTATTTCTCAGTTGCCAAAAACCAAACTACAGGAGATTTTATCAACAGTTTAAAGAATGATGCGCAGAAAATTGCCTGGGAAAATGATTTGTATGCATCTGTAATGATTGCTCAAGCAATTTTAGAGACTGGTTCAGGCAATAGTACACTATCAAGTTCACCAAATTACAATTTATTTGGAGTAAAAGGTGAATACAATAAGAAAAGTGTATCAATGAGTACTCAAGAAGATGACGGTAAAGGAAATTTATACACCATTAAATCTGCTTTTAGAAAATATCCTAGTTACAAAGAAAGTCTTGAAGACTATGCCATATTACTTAGAGAGGGCTTATCAGGTAATTTGAATTTTTATAGTAATACTTGGAAATCAAATACTAAAAATTATCAAGATGCAACAGCTTTTTTAACTGGAAGATATGCAACAGATACACGATATGACAAAAAACTGAATGCATTAATCGAGACATATAAATTAACAAAATATGATACAAAGTTAAATAGTAGCAGCGAAGTAAAAAGTTCAAATAAGAAAGTGGAATCTAAAGTAGAGGCACAAATAAAAAATGCAAGTACAGAAAAAACAAAGGAACAAAAGAGCAAAGAAAATAATGATGTTGGATTAGTAATTTATGAAGATACTTCTATTTATGAAAAAGAGAGTACAGAGCTGAGTAATGAAAATGACAGCTTAATGGATATTAAAGTTAGTGAATTTTCGACTCAGAAAAAAGTTGATTTTTAATAGTTCTTCTAAATGAACCAGTTGTTTTTTAAGAATAGGGGTAAACTTATGAAATGTTTTGAGCAAGTGGCAACTGATGAAAATGGTTTTTCGCTTATTGAAGTATTAGCGTCTATTATTATATTCGGAATTGCTCTACTAGGATTAACCTCTCTTATGTATCAAAATTTTAGTGCAATTGATCAGAACGAATTAACTGAACGAGCATTTTATGTAAGGGATGACATAAAGGAATGGTTGAATTATAAAGCACAGAGCCAAGATATTGCCAATCTAAATCAATTTGTTCTGACTTTGCCCAAACAAGGGGAAGTCATGTATACAGAAGAGCAGCAAGTGCGAAGTCGTTACTTAATTGTTGATGAATCAGGTATACAAGTAGATCCAGGTACGAATAAATCCAAATTTGGGGAAATTGCTAGGGATACTTCTGTTGATAGAGGAAAAATAGTTGAAAAGGTTCATTATGATTTTTCTGGAAATCAGTTACCAGATATATTGAATCAAGACAAATTTAATAAATATTATATGGGGGAATATGTAGAAGATCCCTCTTTTCTTGTGAAAATTTCAGCAAAAAAAAAATCGGACTCTTCATATGAACCTCGAACAGATGGCATGATGCTAACCATTCAAATTTACAGTAAGGAAACAGGAAAACTTTTGACGGAGACTTATACTAACTGGGTGCCTGAATATTGAGAGGGGATAAATCGTTTTGCAAAGAAAGTTAAAAGAAGAACGAGGAGTAACTTTAGTTGAACTGATAACTATTTTAGCACTTTTAGGCATCGTTTTTAGTCTGTCAGGCGGACTCTTTTATAGCATAGCGAAAACCAGCTCAATCCAAAAGCAAATGGTTGAGATTCAACAAACGGCTAATGGAATCGTTTCCGAAATTGAAAGCATTAGCAAGATTCCTGGATTATATGAAGAGGCCGGATACATTGGTAAATATGTTGGGAAAGAATGGGAAGAAACACATATTATTAAGCCGCTTAAATTTGATGAGGCAGGAGATCCTGTAGAAATGACTGTGACAGATGAAGGTGAAAATAGAATCGCATTGACAGATATTACAGATACGCTAAATCAGTCTAAGCAAGTATTTCAACTAAATAATCCTGAAATCAAAATTAAAATTATGCAAGAAAAAAACGAAAATGAACTTACGAAAACAATCTATTCTACACCAAATTATCGGGATACCTTTTCAATTCAAACAACAGTGATGGTTTTATTTTATAGGGATAAAATAGATTTTTCCAAGTACCATGATGATCGGACTGGTGGCTGGTCATTTGATGAATTAAAAGCTCTTTCTAATGTGGTTTATTCAAGAGAAACAGTTGTTCAATACCGAGATAATGCGAAGGCGAAAGGAGATATCCCTGGAAATGGAAGATGGTAAAAATGAATCAGGATTTGTACTTTTATATGTACTAGGTGCAATCATTTTAATATCTGTAATGATAGGAGGCATATTTCTACTTGCCAGAACCGTTTTTTTTCAGGTGAACAAAGTAGATCAGTTTAAACGGGTACAACAAGTAGAAGAGTATGCCATGCAAGATGGAACCAATCAAATTCAAAAAAAAATTGAAGGCTATATATCCGAATTAGAAACCATTGATTTTGGAAATGATATTTCAAAACTTAGTGTAGATATGGACAAACTTTTTAATGATTTTTTGATGTCTGAAAAAGATATCGGAAGTGATCATCAGTTTTCTTACGTGGTTAGGATTGAGGAAATAAATAAGGAAAAAGTTAATCCGTATAGATTAACAGATTCATCTGGAAATTTTGGGTGGAAAGAGGATCCATCTGTAGCAAATCAAACTAAAGCAACGAATGCTCAACTTTCATTTGTGATTGAAGTAGATGTCACTGAAAAAGAGAACAGTGGTAAGAAAGTTAAATCATCAGCAACTGCAAATTATGTTTATCAAATTCAATGGAACGATGTTGATGTTGAAGAGTCTGTTACTGAGATGGATGTGTGGCGAAATGTTGTTTATTCTCATTATATACCAAATAGTGCACGATATTTGTCTGCCGATTCATGGATGAGAAAAATGGATGATGTATATAGATACAACGAAAATCATTCCTCTTTTGGCTATTCAAAATTTGACAATCACACAGCTCAAGTCTTTGGTTATTCAAATAATACTGTTGTAGATATAACTGATGATACCTTTTTAGATTTTTCTTCAAAAGGAAAACCGTTATATTCAACATTAACATTTGAAGGTTCCTTGCTGATGGAGCATGGGATCAGTTTTGAAGGGAATCATTCAGCCTCACAGTTAATAACTGGTAATATTCTCTCTTTAAGAGCTTCTGATTCAAAAGAAAACGTTATTCAAAATTTGAATGTGAGTGCTGGCAATGGAACTTATATAGATCTTTTTGGATCAAGTAAGTTTTTAGCAATAAATGAGAAGGATAAAAGTTTTCAAACGAGTGGTTTGTTGATCAATAATACGAACAGTGCTACGAATGCTAGTTCAGAAGGTGTCTTATTTGGGAGTGGAAAACTGTTAGTAGAGACGCAGGAAAAGGCCAGAGAGTTCCGCTTTGCAAATTACGCAAGCAATGCTCTTACAAGTACCCCACAAGATGATCTTTGGAATGAATTTATTAAAGGTTCTATGGTTATAGCCAGCTCTAATTTCTATGCTGGCGCGTTTAATTTAGGAAGAGATTTGCAAGCAGCTGAAAATGATCAAAGACAAATAGCAGTTGATGGAAATTTATTACTAACGAATGCAATGCTAGATAGTAACACAGGACAAGATGGGTTTTCTTATTTTCAAGAAGAAGAACTTTATAGCAAGCCTAACGCATCTTCGATACTAAGCTTAAATGGTAGCAATACAAGGCTGACTGTTGATGGAATGACCTTTATTGATGCGCCCAAAACGGATAGGCGAAAATCAATTGCCGAACAGAGTGGAGAAACAGCAAAATATTATGGTGATAAAGAAGATTGGAATACGGTTAGTCTTAAAAATGGTGCAGCCCTCAACTTAGGGTATACGGGTACAGAACCTTTCAATCTAATCTTAGGGAAAGACTCAATTCTTTCGTTAAATGTACTTCCAAATTTGGCTTATTTTGATACTACGTTTCTGGTGAATAGCCTAAATGAAGGGGATTTAAACGGGAAAGTCATTTTACGTGTTTTCAACCAAACAGATATGAACCTTTTAGAATCCGAGCTGAAGAGCCGTAGAATACCTGTGACAGTCCAATTAACGGAAGATGCTGTACAAAACGGTGAAGTGACAATTATAAAACCTGATAATCCAACTGGATCAGATACGTCTCAAATGATCACAAGAACATTTTCTTATGTGGAAGAAGTAAATCACTAATGAAAGGAATGGGATTTTATGACTAAAGATGAACATAGTGCAGGTTTAGAAGCCAATCAACCGCAAGTAGTTGACCTTTTTAAACATTCTCTTGACACAAGTTTGATTGAACTAATTCCTAGAGCTTTTGCAAAAAAATTTAGTGTTATTCCATTGGAAGTGGATTCTGAAGGGAAACGTTTGGCAGTTGCAATCAGCAACATATCAAACTACCCAGTCTTAAATGATTTACGTTTAACAACGGGCATGCAAATTGTTCCTGTCAAAGCAAATGAATCTGATATACAACAAATCATTGTTCGTGATTATCCCTCTGAAATCAGCTTAGATGGATTGACTACTCATGAAGAAGTGACAAATCTGGAAGAAATGAATCAACAAAACAATAATGATTCTCCAATTATAAAATTGGTAAATAGTTTGCTAAATGATGCGATAGATCGAAAAGCAAGTGACATTCATTTTGATTCGCAAGAAAAGTATATGATTGTTCGGATTCGAATTGATGGAGATCTGCGGGATTTAAAAAAGATTCCTAAAAATATTCAACCAGCTGTTATATCCAGATTAAAAATTATTTCTTCACTTGATATTACTGAAAGTAGAATCCCCCAGGATGGGCGTGCAATGCTAAAGAGTGGATCGAAAGTAGTTGATTTACGGGTTTCTGTGTTACCAACAATTCATGGAGAAAAAACAGTTATCCGGATTATGGATCGTTCAGTAGGTATTAGAAAGCTAGAAGAGTTTAAGTTTCAACCAGAAAGCTTGGCCTCATTTAGAAAAATATTGAGAAATCCACATGGCATTATTTTAGTGACTGGACCAACTGGTTCAGGAAAATCTTCCACTCTGTACGCGGCGTTAAATGAGCTAAATGAGCCAAATGTCAATATTATTACGGTAGAAGATCCTGTGGAGTATCAACTAGAAGGCGTCAATCAAGTTGCCGTAAATAGTCATATTGGTTTGAGTTTTGCTAGTGGTTTGCGTTCAATTCTAAGGCAAGATCCTAATGTCATTATGGTGGGAGAAATTCGGGATAGTGAAACAGCTGAAATTGCTATTCGAGCTTCTATGACAGGGCATTTGGTCTTGTCTACTATTCATACGAATGATTCAGTGAGCACCATCAATCGTTTAATTGATATGGGAATTGATCCATTTTTAGTAGCTAATTCTTTAGCAGGAGTTCTTTCTCAACGCCTAGTTCGTACCATTTGTTCAAATTGTAAAGTTGAAGCTCCTGTGTCCCTTGAAGACGCAGTGGTTTTGCAAGAATATCACCTTCATCCTGATAGTTTATATCATGGTGAAGGGTGTGCTAAATGCAATTATACCGGTTATCAAGGCCGAATGGCCATTCAAGAATTGTTGGTCATCACAACAGAAATTAGAAAAAAGATTACAACTAATATCACTAGTGAAGAATTGACGGAATATTTGGGGGATTTAGGAATGCGCTTTTTAATTCACGATGCATTAGATAAAGTATTGGCTGGCTATACAACGATTGAGGAAGTTCTGAAAGTCGCAGCAGCAGAAGTCTAAGAAAGGAGATTTATTGATGAAGCAAGAGCGTTTTTATTTTCAAAGTAAAGAAATCGAAGAAAATGAATTGAATTTTTATGAAGAAAAAAACAATTTGACGACTGAGTTATTTGAGAATGATTCAGTTGATCAGCCAGAATTTTCTTCTCCTCATTTTGAAAACAATGCTGAAAGGACAAGTGACACGAATAACGAAATCGACTTAAAATTGGATTATTCCTCGTTTTTATCAGAGGAAATGCTTGATATAACAGATCCATTAATTCATACCATTAGTGAAGCAGAACCGAGTTTAACGAGTAATGATCCTGTGGAGCAGCTAAATATCTGGTTAAAAGAGACCGTTACACTTGGTGTTTCCGATTTGCATTTAATTGAAGGAATTGAACCAATCTTTAGATTGCATGGTGATTTACAGCCGGTGACTGGCTCAAAAGTACTTTATTCCGACACCATAACAGCGATGGGAAGAGGTATTTGTAATGACAGCCAATGGCAGGAATTTCAAAAAAATGGTGAAGTGGATTTAGCATATGAGCTTAAAGAGTTTGCCAGGTTTAGGGTGAATATTTTCAAACAGATGGATACGACTGCGATTGCGTTGCGTCGGATACCAATCGAGATTCCTAGCTTAAATTCCCTTGGTGTACCGGATATTTTAAAGGACCTAATTTACAAAAGCCAAGGATTGTTTCTTGTAACAGGACCTACTGGATCGGGAAAATCCACGACATTAGCTGCAATGATTGATTATTTAAATGAAATGAAAAATACACATATTCTGACATTGGAAGATCCAATTGAGTATGTTCATAAGCACAAGAAATCTATTGTGTCCCAACGTGAGATTGGACGAGATACCGAGTCTTTTGGCAATGCTTTACGAGCAGCATTGCGACAAGATCCAGATGTCATTTTAGTTGGTGAAATGCGAGATTTTGAAACAATTTCAATCGCGTTAACCGCAGCTGAGACAGGGCATTTGGTTTTAGGAACGCTCCATACATCAAGTGCTCCAGCAACAATCGAGCGAATTGTCGATGTTTTTCCAGCTGTTCAGCAACCGCAAATCCGTTCCCAGCTAGCCGGTGCATTATTAGGTGTTCTCTCTCAACGATTATTGCCAACTAAAGATCGAAAAGGACGAGTTGCGGCAACTGAAATGCTAGTTAATTCAAAGGGGATTGCAAATATTATTCGATCTGGAAAGACCCACCAAATTAGCAATATGCTTCAGATGGGTAAGAAAGAAGGAATGCATACAATGGAAGCTTCCATTACTAAATTGATACAAAGACAACAGGTAGATTTTGAAGTGGCTGAGTCTTTTATTGAGCAAGGGAGTGAAGCATAATGCCTTTTTATAGCTATGAGGGAATCAGTACTAGAGGTGAAGGGTTGTCAGGTGGTATTAGAGCCAAAACGGTACTTGAGGCAAAAATAAATCTAAGAGAAAAAAAAATAAAAGTAACCTCTATTATTGAACAAGAAGAAAGTATCGCGAATAAAGAAATTCAATTGTTTAACAAAATTAGTGAAAAAGAGTTGGTTCCATATTTACGTCAAATGTCAACGTTGATTACTGCAGGAGTGTCGGTGTTAGATGCATCCATTATACTAGAAAAACAATTAAAAAAAGGGCGCTTTAAAGAAATAATCTCAGAGATTCGCAAGGATTTAGAAAATGGAGAACCGCTTTCAAACAGTTACCGTAAACATCCAAATGCCTTTCCACCTTTGCTCATTAATGTTATAGCTGTTGCTGAAATATCTGGAGCATTAGAGAGTAACTTAAATCAAATTGCAGGATACTATGAAAAACGAGTAGAAAATAAAAGTACGATGATTACAGCCATGATTTATCCAATGATGATGCTTATAGCGGCTCTTGGCGTAGGTGTTTTTATGATGGTTTCGATTGTGCCAATGTTTGTTTCATTTTTTGAAAGTTTCGATGCTCCTTTACCTAAAATTACCATTATAACCATGGGAATTAGTAAATTTATTACCTCGCAAGGTCTTTGGATATTCTTATTCAGTGTTATTTTAATAGTGTCCTATAACTTAGCAAAAAAGAAACCGAAGTTTAAGTTACAAGTAGATACTTTAAAATTGAAAATGCCTATTTTTGGAGAATTGTTACAAAAAAATGATTTTTCCGTATTAATGACTACATTGTCTACTTTACTATCTAGTTCTGTTCCAATGGTGAAAGCTTTAGATATGAGTAAAGAAGTGGCTAGCAATAGTTGCATTAAAGAGTTGATTGCCAAATGTGAGACAGTTATTGAACAAGGTGGAAAATTAAGTACAGTATTTAGTGAAAGCCCGTTTGTACCTGTGATGCTTTCTCAAATGATTTTAATTGGAGAAAAAACGGGAACTTTGGAAGAGATGCTTAAAAAACTAAGCATTATTTTTGAAAAAGAAGTTGACGAAAATAGCAAGCGAATTAAAACGATTGTAGAACCTTTAGTAATGGTTTTAATTGCCAGTATGGTAGGGCTTATTGTGGCGTCTATTATGTTGCCAATGTTCTCTATGTACACGACAATTCAAGGATAATCTAGCTTTAGTTAGATTACTTTAATGTTTAGGATCTCATACTTCTAAACATTAAATTAACTTAATTAATCAAATCTTAGGAGGAAATAAACAAATGACAGAAGTATTGGTATTAAGAGAAGAAAATAAAGTGAGTCGTATGTTAAAAGATGAACGAGGGATGACTTTAGTTGAATTATTAGCAACCGTAGTTATTCTTGCAATTATTGCCGCAATTGGTGTTACCGCAATTGGTAGAGTGATTCAAAATACACGTGAAGATGCAGGTGTAGCAAATGTCCAACAAGCAATGAATGCTGCAAAACTGTATCAATCAACTGAATCGAAAGCTACAGGTGGTAAGTTCTTTACACTAAAAGAAATTTTGGACGGAGGATATCTTGAAGCAGCTAAAGGTACATGGGAAACTCCAGATACGGTTGTATTTACAGTTGAAACAGATGGTTCATTAACCCTTGCGGTTCCTGCTAATCAACTTACAGCGGGTAATAAGAAGAGTCAGCCGATTGCAGCTGGTACAACAAATGATGATATTCTCAGCTTAACAAGAGCTGACCTATGGACACCACCAGCTAATCCATAATAGGACAAAATAGAAAGAGGGAGATTCAAATGGATTTATATCAGATGAATGTGTTTTTAGCATTTACGTACGTTTATGTATTTATTCTTGGAATGTGTATGGGCTCCTTTTTTTTGGTGGTAGGATACAGAGTTCCTCAAAAAGAAACAATAATGGGCAGGTCTCACTGTGATGCGTGCAAAGAAGAGTTAAAGTGGTGGCATGTTATTCCACTATTTTCGTATAGTATTCTTAAAGGGAAATGTTATTTTTGTGCTTCTAAAATTGGGTTGAAAAATCCAATTTTAGAAGTCTTTATTGGATTGCTATTTATGAGTAGTGCCTATTTCTTGCAATTAGAAACAGAAGTTCTAGTTAGTTTTACGTTCATTTGTCTGTTGTTCACTATTAGTATTTCAGATTATCTTTATCAAATTATACCCAACAAAGTGTTGTTGCCGTTTTTCTTAATCGGTATGATGGAACGTTTTTTTATTCCGCAAAGTGACTATTGGTGGTATCCTATTGCCGGTGTTTTAGCGGGATTTCTACCGTTATTTTTGGTAGGAATGCTCAACGAGAAAGCCATTGGTGGTGGCGATATTAAGTTATTTGCAGTAGTAGGGTTGTTTATTGGACCAATAGGTGCGTTAATTTCATTATTTTTATCATCAGTTTTAGCTATTATATTTTATGTAATAACATTTATTCGAACCAACGAGAAGCAAAAATTCATTCCATTTGGACCTGCAATTGCTGTCTCATCCTATCTGATTTATCAATTTACATCAGGTCAAATAGACACCATGCTGCAATTATTTTCAAGATAACAACACGAAAGAGGGTTACTAGTATGTTTGGACGTACAAAAACGACAATCGGTATTGATATTAAAAAAAACGTAGTGAGATACTGCGTTTTGTATAAAGGGCAGTTTACTTGTGGTGAAAAACTTGCCAATAAAGAACTGATTAAAAATGATAAGCTGAAAAATAAACAAGAACTGGTAAACATCCTAAAAGTAATCTTTAAAGAGACACATATAACAAATCCATCCGTTATTATTTCTGCTTTAAATTCAAAAGTTCTTATTCGTCAAATTCCTCTTCAAGAAATGACCACAGAAAAAGAAATGCGAGAGTTTCTTTTTTTTGAAATAGGTGAATCCATTACATTACCTTTTGAAAAACCTGTATTTGACTTGCTCATTTTAGACACAATTAAAAAAAGAAGCTCTAAAAACCAGAAACAACACAAAAGAAAAAATGGGAAACAATTAATTGAAAATGTGAATCATATAAAAGGTAAGATTCCAATCTGTATTACTTCAGAAGAGTTGCTGGAAGAAGTTGGTGATGTCATTCAAAAATGTAACGGGAATTTAGTTGGTGTTGATTTCAGTCCATTAGCGTATATGTCCGTTTTAAAACGAGAAATAGACTGGGAAAAAAATTTTGCGTTAGTTGAGATTGATTCAGGTGAAGCCACGATTACCATTTTTGAAAATACGGTACCGATTTATGTTCAATATGAAGATTACAATAAAAGTAATTGGCGCTATATAGAATTAGAGGATCAAATTGTACCTGAATATAGGGGAGAGGAGGAAGCACTATATAAGTTAGGTGAAATCATTAATAATGTTGTTCATTACTTTGAATCAGAACTATCAAATGATGGGACTATCGCCAATATTTATCTTGTAGGAGGACATCCTAAATTAAAACGCGGAGTGATCGATATTATTAGAAAAAAGAATACCATACAAGTTAACACATTAACCTCTTCTCTTGAAAAAATTAAAGTGCCTGATCGTTTTTTGTTAACTTTAGGATTAGCACTTAAGGAGGTTTAGTGAATTGAATATTAATTTATTACCACAAAAATTTGTTAAAAATAAAGCAACAACTATCATTTTTTTTAGCACAATAATTATCAGTATTACCATTGCATTACTTTTTGTTGGATTGTATTTTTTCTTAACGATCAGGTTAAATCAAGTGATGGTAGACGAACAGCAGAAAAATCTTGAAAGAATTGGATTAGAAAAAAAAGTATCAGAATTAGAAAATGCTCAATCAAAAGACATCCAAGAATTTTTAATAGATTTGAAAAACGATAAGTATTTAATAAGTCCAGTGATGGCTAGCTTTGATAAAACAGCAAAAGAGTTAGATTTGAAATTATTAAATTATCAAATAGGGCTAAGTGATATAGAAAATCAAACGGAGCAAGTAGAAAAATCTAGTAATGATGAAGAATTATTACCTGCTATTACGCTTCGTTTGCAAGGTGATTTGTTTACAAATATGCCTAAATTAAAAAAAGAACTTGAAAAGAATGATTGGGTATATGATGTTATGCCAGTGAGTGTATCTAATGATTCAGATAACACAGAATCTGAGTTTATTATTCGAATCAAAAAAAATTTAGTAGACGAAACAACCGTTGAGGAAGGGGCCAAATAATGAATCGTATTTTTTTTACTAAAAAACATATATTTTTTTCAGCAGGTATTGTGCTGACATTATTGTTAGTTATTTTGGTTGGTTGGTTTCTAGCCATTGCTCCCAAAATAAGCCAACTATCGGTTACCAATGAGCGGTTTACAAAGCTAAGTGAAGAAGTAAAAAGTATTGGCACAGAATTTACGGACTTAAATAATAAGCCAACGTTAATTAAATCAGAAATCGTAAACGAGGCACCAATAATATCAAATGGTCTTGAATTAGAAAGCTATTTTAAAGAGATAGAAGCAATCAGTCAAGATTCGTCTATTTCAATTAAAAATATTAAGTTTGAAAATTTACAAGTATTTCCAGAAGTACCTAATGCCGAAAAGCAGCTACGAAAGAGTGTAGTAGGTTTTGATATTACTGGAAACAGCAGTCAAGAAATCATCAGATTTGTTGATCAGTTGGAGCAAGGAGAGCGTTTTGTTAACATTCAAAATGTGATCTATCGTGCTAGTGAAATGACTTCTGCTAATGGAGATTATGCCTATGCTGCCACTATTGTTGCTGACTTGTATTATTTATCGCAGTATGAAACGGGAAAATCGATAGAGCCATTATTAGTTGAAGAAGCCTTGAGGTTAGAGGAGGAGAAACAATGATAAGGAAGTGGCAAGCCAGTATTCTAGTTGTTGTAGTGTTGATTAGTAGCATGGTAGCTATTTATGTTCAAAAAATACGAAAAGATTCGTTGCTTGAAGCAGCAACGATTGTAGTGGAAGGTGATTTCAAATTAAATATTTCAAATGTTTGGGATAAAATCGCAGAAAAACCTGCTGTAACTCTTGATTGGGAAAACATTGATAATTTAACACAAAAAGGGTATCGAATGTACCAATCAGAAGACAGTGGCAGTACATGGGAAGTCCGTTCATTAAATTACGGCAAGCAGGTAAAAGTGTTAAATGTGTATCCAGATATAGAGGAATCAAATACATTTAAATCATGGATGGATAGCTTAAATTTGACGACAAATGATGGAGACAAGTTGATCGATGTGATTCCAGTAAAGTATAGTGATTTTAACAATAATTCGTTAAATTATTTGCAGGATGATCAAGGAAATTGGAAATATGATGTTTTAATGTTTGGTTCATGGGATTATAATAATCATAGGACTTTGAATGAAGAGTCAGCGGGGTATGTTATGGACTTTATAAATGACGGTAGAGGGGCTCTATTCGGTCATGATACATTAGCTGGTCCCTGGGACCTTTACGAGCATAACAAATACATGAGACCTTTTGCTGAAAAGTTAGGTGTAACCTTCGGATGGTCGGAAACAGTGTCCAGTGGGTCAGAAAAAATTAAATTAATCAATAATGGATACCTTATGAAGTACCCGTTTGAAATGGAAAATGATGTAGAACTAGAAATACCTGCGTCCCACTCTCTTGAACCACAAATTAAAAATGTTGGTGAGGTATGGTTTGAATTAATAGACCTTTCTTTTTTTGAAACGACCGTTTTTGATGATGGCATAAATAGGGGTGCATGGTATTTAAAAACGAATGAAAATATTGCTATGATACAAACAGGTCATAGTGACGGACAATCTACTATGGAAGAAAGAAAAATCATTGCGAATACCTTGTATAACTTAGCTCAAATTTCAATCGAATCCTATGCAACGGATCAGTCCGTTCAAGACAATGTAGCACCTGAAAAAGCGAAATTAGAAAAGAAAAATGGAACATTCTATGATTTTTCTGTTAATGTTGAAAGTATCGATCTAGGTAAAAACTATCAATGGTATGTAGAAGCAGATACGAAAGACACAGGTTTATTAAAATCCGACACTATGAAAGAAACCATTACCAGCAACGTTGCCGGCTATTTCTATCGAATGGATGAATCGGAAAGCTCTAATTTAGCTAAAGAAGTAGAGGGTTTCAAAGATGGATATGGTAGAATTCCCAAAGATAAATACGATTTATATGTTGCACCTACAGATAGTACTGAATCCGATTATTCAACAGCATCTGAAATTAAAGGCTTGAATGGCGATAAAGATGCTAATAAATATATCCATGTAGTATCTGTTGATCGCTCAAATAATGTTAGCGAAGTAAGCAGCATAAAAGTTAGCGATCTTATAGAGGATGGGGACTTTAAACTCTCAGCTAAAAATGCTTGGGATAAAGATGCTGAAAAAAGTTACGCTGATTTAAAATGGGATGAAGTGCAAAATTTAAGTCAAAAAGGATATCAGTTGTTTCAATCAGAAGATGAAGGTCAGAACTGGGTTGTTAAGCCTCTTAATTATGGCAAGCAGGTAAAAGTGTTAAATGTGTATCCAGATATAGAGGAATCAAATACATTTAAATCATGGATGGATAGCTTAAATTTGACGACAAATGATGGAGATAAGTTGATTGATGTGATTCCAGTAAAGTATAGTGATTTTGACAATAATTCGTTAAATTATTTGCAAGATGATCAAGGAAATTGGAAATATGATGTTTTAATGTTTGGTTCATGGGATAGCAATAATGGTATGACTTTGAATGAAGAGTCAGCAGGGTATGTTATGGACTTTATAAATGACGGTAGAGGGGCTTTATTCGGTCATGATACAATAGTTGGTTATGATCCAGAGGATCCATATTACAAGAAGAACATAAACATGAAGCCTTTTGCTGAAAAGTTAGGTATAACTTACGGATTTAACAATCCGGCAACGGTGATTGTGTCAGAAAAAATTAAATTAATCAATAATGGATATCTTATGAAGTATCCGTTTGAAATGGAAAATGATGTAGAACTAGAAATACCTCCGTCCCACCCTAATGAACCACAAATTAAAGAAGTTGGTGATGTTTGGTTTGAATTTATAAGTCCTACAATTTATGATGATGGAACATATCGTGGAGGGTGGTATTTAAGAACGAATGAAAATATTGCCATGATACAAACAGGTCATAGTAACGGACAATCTACTATGGAAGAAAGAAAAATCATTGCGAATACCTTGTATAATTTAGCTCAAATTTCTATTGATGAAGGGGCTAAAGAACAAACGGTAGTAGATGACGTTCAATCAGAGGCACCAAAAATTGAGTATAATAGTGGTACTTTTGAAAACTTCTCTCTTAATTTGAATTCAATTGACCATGGAAAACCGTATCAATGGTATATTGAAGCCAATACCAAAAATAGTGGTGTTTTACGATCAAATATCGCCAAAGAAGAGATAAAAAGCAACATCGCTGGCTATTTTTACAGAATTGACTCATCTGAAACTTCTGATTTAAGCAAAGAGGTTGAATCTTTTAAAAATTCTTACGGAAGAATCCCAAAAGATAAATACGATGCTTATGTTGCACCACACAATAGTGATGCTGTAGCGTATGAAACGAAGACAGAAGTAACTGGTTTAAATGGTGCTGAGGATGCTAATAAATATATTCATGTGGTAGCCGTTGATCGAGCAAACAATGTCAGTGATGTTAGCAGTATGCAAATCAGTGAATTGATGATGGAATTTCAAATTACAGAAACGTATCAAGATGAATTTAACAATTCACTGAAACCAGATACCAAAGTGTTGATTAATAAAAATGAAAACTACGTGAATGCTTTTCCTGATATCGTACCGTATAGCAAATATGGTTATCAAATTGATCAATCAGATATTATTGAGATAGATAACATCGAATCGGGTAATGCAACTATCTCCAATGTAATTAAAAATTATACAATGAAATATATATACACTAAACCTATCAATCTACATGTAAGACAAGTTATCACTTCAGAGAGTGGTAATATAGCAGTCCCTGAAAAAGGAAAAGTAGAAGTATGGACGATGAAGGATGAGTCAACAAATGATATTTTGACGAAAACGAATTACGACATCAAGTCTGGACTTGGGGATATAGGATTTTCCAATATAGAATTTGATAAAACATTTGGCTACAACTTTTTATATTTAAAACCGCATGAGCCTAGTTTCTATTTATATGACGGTGTAGTCATAACAAAAGAAAATATCCCTCATAACAGTGCGGATAAAATTAATGCCTATCCTTCGTTAGCTCTTTCTAAGGGAAATGAATATTGGATAACGATCTATTTGAAGTCAACAATTACTGCAGATGTGTATTTGAATGTGGTCAATAATCGATTAAATGTATATTACTCTAATATAGATCATTTTACAGTTTATATTGATGGAGAAGAGTATAAAGATTTTACAGTAACAGATAAACCAACAGTTGAATCAATGGTTCTAGACATTCCAGTAAGTGAAATTCGTAATAAAGTATCTGTAAAGTATACGAGTTCAGATGGTGAAGTAATGAGAGCATATTGGAATAACACATGGGATTTTGTTGATTAAAATAATTAGTCAAAGATTCTAGGACATAACTAATCTATTGGTTAAAAAACTATCTGAATTCAAATGAAAAATCCCATGAAATAAGCATTGTAAAAAATGTTTTTCATGGGACTTTTACTATTTAGAGACTTGTGTTCTAAGTTCTTTATTTTTTACATTTAAAGTCAGATCGTTTTAAATTGTGTCTACGGACTTAAAATAAGTTTGTTCAATATAATAGATATTTAAATGAAATATTTTGTTTTTCTGATTAAACACGGTATAATGTCAGTGTATTTGTTCATTAAAACACAGATTTGAAGTGAAATTTAATATTATAAAATTTTTCATTCTATTTAAATTAATAATATATTCGAAAACAATAGATATTTGATTACCCATAATTAAATGGAGAGGAATGATTTAATATGAATTTAAAGATTGCCATATGTGATGATGATAAAATAATATGCTCTCATATTGAAAGTATGATCCTGCAATATGCAAAAAGTTCTTCATTTACTGCAACAGTAAGTGTTTTTTTCGATGGTCATATGTTGATGGAGGATATACGGAGCGGACGAGGTGATTACGATTTAATTTACCTTGACATAGAAATGAATGAAGTCAATGGGGTTGAGGTCGGTCTTTCTCTCAGAGGTGAATTAAGAGATCATAAAATTCAAATTATTTATGTTTCTGGGACAGGGCAGTACGACCGACAATTATTTGATGTTCAGCCTCTACTGTTTATTTCAAAACCGATAGAAGAGAACCTGATAGGGCGTTCCTTAGATTTAGCAATAGAAAAATTAGAACTAGTACCTAAGTTATATCATTATAAAAAACGAAAAGAGCATTTTAGTTATCGAATGGAAGAAATTTTATATTTTGAAAATAGTGGTCGAAAGGTGAACATCATTACAGTTGACGGAAGAGATTCTTTTGTTGACAATATTAGAGACGTAGCAAAAGAAGTAATGCCTTTTGGATTTATCAAAATTAGCCAGTCTATTATTGTTAACTATCTTTTTGTAAGTAAATATTCTCGTGAAGAGATTATCTTGTTAAACAAAGAAATAATAGCTATCCCAAAAAACAAAAGGAATGAAGTAAAAGAACAATTTTTAAGAGAAAGTGATCGGCATCAATAAAAATAGTTGCTTATTAAAATTGGCTTTAATTCTTGTGATTTTTAGAAAGGAAAATAAACCTCATGTTTAATTTACAAACTTTTTTCATTCATATTTATGAAAGTGGATTGCAATATTTATTAATATATTATCTCTTCTCTCAATACAAAGTAACTGTATTGAGAACAGATAAAGTCCATATAATTGTGTAAAAGTTAAAAGGCCATGTAACAGCCCTTTTACGGTACAATGTTTTTAACCATTAAAAACATACCCAGGAGGACTTTACATGACCCAAGTACATTTTACACTGAACAACGAAGAGGTTCAAAGTATTATTGAACATTCCGTTAAAGATGATGTGTCTAAAAATATTTTAACGACAGTTTTCAATCAGTTGATGGAAAACCAACGAACAGAATACATTAAAGCTGATGACTATGAACGATCTGAAAGTCGTCAGAGTCAACGAAATGGCTACTACGAGCGTGACTTTACGACTCGCGTTGGTACACTTGAATTAAGAGTACCTAGAACACGTGATGGTGAGTTTTCACCGACGGTGTTTGAGCGGTATCAGCGAAATGAAAAGGCGCTGCTTGCTTCAATGCTTGAGATGTATGTTTCAGGCGTTTCAACACGTAAAGTCTCTAAGATTGTTGAGGAGTTATGTGGTAAATCAGTTTCTAAGTCCTTTGTTTCTAGTCTGACTGAACAGTTAGACCCTCTGGTCAATGAATGGCAAAATCGATCGCTTTCAGATATAAACTATCCTTACTTGATGACTGATGTCCTGTACATAAAGATTAGAGAAGATAATCGAGTACTTTCTAAGAGTTGTCACATTGCGATTGGAATAACCAAAGATGGCGATCGTGAAATTATTGGCTTCATGATTCAAAATGAAGAGAGTGATAACACATGGTCTAACTTCTTTGAATACTTAAAAGAAAGAGGATTACAAGGTGTAGAACTCGTTATTTCTGACGCTCATAAAGGCTTAGTATCTGCGATTCGTAAATCCTTTACCAACGCAAGTTGGCAGAGATGCCAAGTTCACTTCTTAAGAAATATCTTTACAACAATTCCTAAGAAGAATTCTAAACCTTTTAGAGAAGCTGTAAAAGCTATCTTCAAGTTTACGGATATTAATTTAGCACGAGAAGCTAAAAATCGTCTGGTTGAAGAATACTACGACCAAAAGAAATACACAAAAGCTTACGAGACCTTAGATAATGGCTTCGAAGATGCCTTTCAATATACTGTCCTAGGTAACTCCCACAATCGACTAAAAAGTACCAATCTTCTTGAACGATTAAACCAAGAGGTTCGCAGAAGAGAAAAGATCATTCGAATCTTTCCAAATCATGCTTCAGCCAATCGATTGATTGGGGCAGTTCTTATGGACCTGCATGAAGAATGGATTAGTTCTACAAGAAAGTATATAAATTTTAGCAAGTAAGAAACAATAGAAACGTTGTATAGTATTTTACACAGGATTATGGACTTGACTTGAGAACATCAAAAAATAAGCTCGTTTATATTTTGATTGTAGTGATTTTCATCCAGGCTTTTCTCAGTTCATTTGAATACTTTTGGATTAATGTTGTCGTTTCTACAACACTATGTTTAATTGTTTCATTCTTCTTTTTTTCAAAGTGGAAAGACGTTTTAATGTCTTCAATTATAGCCATAGCTGTTATTAATATTGGTGAAGGAATGGCTTCAATGCTATTGATGAGTACGTCAGCTAGTAAACAAGATATGACAAATCTTATGTCGGACGCATTAAATACAATATTAGTTTTCACTATAGCTCGTTTAATTAGTTTAGCACTTATACTGGTTATTTTGAGATTTAGAAGAGAGAATATAGGAAAGAATATCTTACCGCCCATATTTTGGGCAACTTTTCTATTTATTACTATGAAGGATGCTTTATGGATTTTACTTTTAACAGATTCCTATACTGAATTATCGTTTTACTACTGGGCAGCAGTTATTCCCTTACTACCAGTTTCATATATTCTAATTTTTTTAACACGAAGAGCCATAGGAAAGATGATCAGCATTCAAGTGGATAGTAAATTGTTAGATGAAAAAAATAAATATTATAAACAACAGCTTTTTACAATGAAACAAGTGCTTGAATCACAAAAAACGGTTCGCCATGATCTGAATAATAAGTTATCACCTCTCGTTTATTTAGCTGAAAATGGCAGATCTGATGAATTGATTCAGCAAGTAAAAAAACTTAGCAGTCTAAGTATGTTGGAGGAAATATATGCTGAATCAGGAAATATCACCATTGATTATGTCATTAATCTAAAACTACAAGATTTAGAAAATATAGGGATCGGCATTACCTGCGAAATAAATGTACCAAAGGATATTGATATTGCACCGTTTGATTTATCAACAATCTTAGGGAATTTAATTGACAATGCTATTGAAGCAGTAAATCATGTAAAGGATAAAAAATGGATTGCAATTCAAATAAGTTATCAGATTGGTTTTCTCATCATCAAAATAGCCAATTCTTTTGATGGCACTATATATTTGGAAAATGAACGAATTATATCTAGAAAAAAGGAAACTGAAAATCATGGTTTTGGATTGAATAGTATACAAAAAATTTCTCAAGACTATAATGGTGAAATGCGTGTTGAGCATGAAGATAAACAATTTGAAGTTACTGTAAAATTAGTGGTGTAGTTTTTAACACATGAGGCGTTCCTACTTTAAGGACGTCTTTTTTTATTTCTTAATTATATATATAATATCTCGTAATGACGGTACTTAATTTTAAATAATAGGATAAAAAACTATTTAGTGCGAATTTGAATGAAAAGAAGTAATGTATTCCATAAGCATTATATCCAATAATGGGATATTCAATAGGATATGTATCATACCAGATAACATTAATCAAGATTCCATTAAATCTTATCTTGCAATATCTTTATATATACGAGAGGAGGCTGTTGAAATTCTAACCAAAAAAGAAGTTTATGTGCTGGATAATAAAATTAATGAGACATGAGTATTCACTAATTAGCGCATAGATGAATACTGGTTAGATGTGACTGAGTATTTCTTAGAAATTGCGTAAGAAAAATTAACTCTAAATTCTAAAATTATAGCAGCAATGGACACAGGGGAAAAAGATATAGAAAATATTTTTAGTATATATCATCCAAAAGCCAAAGTCTTTGTAGCTAATTTTAAAGATTGCTAGTTAATGAACTCGAGGAAAAGACAAAAGATACAGAACGATTATAAACTAATTTTAGTCCATTATATTGCACATGAAAATATTCAATATATAAATGGTGATTTGTTATGTATATCATGCTATCATTTTTTTATTTACAGAAGTTTACATAAAGATATTACGTCTAGAGGGGTCGAATAAGACGCTTTGTCGCAGAAGAGGGGGGGGAAGAGTATACTTATTTTAAATACGAAGAACTTAAGATTGGTGAGTATAGATGTGTAAAGTAACCATTTATTAAATTTACAATTTTTAAGCGTGAAGCTATTAATGAATTTGAAAAGGAGAGAAAAAATGAAAAAGAAATTTTTATCACTTTTTAGTGTAATGCTGCTTGTAAGTTCTTCTTTAATAGGGACTGTGCAAGCATTTGCGGAGACTACTGAGTCAGAGCAAACACAGGAACAAGAGGATCAAACTCCAAATAAAGTAGGTTCGTCTGATAGTCTTGAAAATAGTTCAGCTAGTGAGTCAAATGAAAGTATAGTAAGGGATTCTGTTATTCAAACCAATAGTGTTGAAGTAACTAATAGTACAATATCTCCCAGTGAATCTTCAACAAACGCACATGAACAGGATTCAGTGTTACAAGAAGAAAATATAAATGGAAAATCAAGTTTATTAGCTGACACAATTGTATCTGGTAATTTGGGTTCTGTTGCTTGGGAAATTGATGCAGACGGAACCTTGCGTATTGATGGAGGTCAATTACCTAACGTTATTATGATAAATAATAGATCACCATTTGATGCATATAAGAATCAAATTATCTCGATTATTTTTGAAGGAAAGGTGACATCAGGTGGATCTTTAGAAAATCTATTTTTTGATTTGGGAAAAGTTAAAAGTATAGAAAATCTGAGCTATCTTGATACTAGTCAAACAATTAATATGCAGCGTATGTTCTTTGGTATGACTGCGTTAACTTCAATTGATGTATCGGGTTTTGACACAAGTAAAGTGTCAAATATGATAATGATGTTTAATAATGCAAGTAGTTTGACATCCCTTGATCTATCTGATTTTGATACAAGCTCTGTAACAAACATGGGACAAATGTTTTATGGAATGAAGAATTTAACATCCCTTGATTTATCTAATTTTGAAACATCTAATCTTACTAATATGTACGCTATGTTTTCCTATTCAGGTATAAAATCACTGAATATATCAAATTTTAATACCTTACAGGCAAAAATGGGGGCAGATATTTTTTGGCAAACACCAATTGAGCATATCAAATTAGGAGAAAATTTTGTATTTAAAGATTCTTTGCTAGGCTCACCACCAATTGATAATACTTATATTGGAAAGTGGCAGAATCAATCTGGGACTCTTTACACTTCTTTAGAGTTAGCCACTAATTATAATGGTGCAACCATGAACGGAGATTGGTACTGGGCAACTTCGCAAGAAGTTATTGAGGTGATTGATTCATCCATTTATATAGGTGATAAATGGGAAGCGAAAGATAATTTTATTTCTGCTAAGGACAAAGATGGCAATGTTCTTGATTTTGCAGATATTACAGTAGATGCTAGTCAAGTCGATATCAATCAAGCTGGAACCTACGAAGTGAAGTACAGTTATGGTGGTTTAACAAGTCATGCGAAAGTTACGGTAAAAGATAAACAAACAGTGATAAATGTGCATGATTCTACTATTTATGTAGGAGATACTTGGAAAGCTGAAGATAACTTTGACAGTGCTTTGGATAAAGATGGAAATATAGTTAACTTTGAAAAGCTTACAGTAGATGCTAGTCAAGTCGATATCAATCAAGCTGGAACCTACGAAGTGAAGTACAGTTATGGTGGTTTAACAAGTCATGCGAAAGTTACGGTAAAAGATAAACAAACAGTGATAAATGTACATGATTCTACTATTTATGTAGGAGATACTTGGAAAGCCGAAGATAATTTTGACAGTGCTTTGGATAAAGATGGAAATATAGTTAACTTTGAAAAGCTCACAGTAGATGCTAGTCAAGTCGATATCAATCAAGCTGGAATCTACGAAGTGAAGTACAGTTATGGTGGTTTAACAAGTCATGCGAAAGTTACGGTAAAAGATAAACAAACAGTGATAAATGTACATGATTCTACTATTTATGTAGGAGATACTTGGAAAGCCGAAGATAACTTTGACAGTGCTTTGGATAAAGATGGAAATATAGTTAACTTTGAAAAGCTCACAGTAGATGCTAGTCAAGTCGATATCAATCAAGCTGGAACCTACGAAGTGAAGTACAGTTATGGTGGTTTAACAAGTCATGCGAAAGTTACGGTAAAAGATAAACAAACAGTGATAAATGTACATGATTCTACTATTTATGTAGGAGATACTTGGAAAGCCGAAGATAACTTTGACAGTGCTTTGGATAAAGATGGAAATATAGTTAACTTTGAAAAGCTCACAGTAGATGCTAGTCAAGTCGATATCAATCAAGCTGGAACCTACGAAGTGAAGTACAGTTATGGTGGTTTAACAAGTCATGCGAAAGTTACGGTAAAAGATAAACAAACAGTGATAAATGTACATGATTCTACTATTTATGTAGGAGATACTTGGAAAGCCGAAGATAACTTTGACAGTGCTTTGGATAAAGATGGAAATATAGTTAACTTTGAAAAGCTCACAGTAGATGCTAGTCAAGTCGATATCAATCAAGCTGGAACCTACGAAGTGAAGTACAGTTATGGTGGTTTAACAAGTCATGCGAAAGTTACGGTAAAAGATAAACAAACAGTGATAAATGTGCATGATTCTACTATTTATGTAGGAGATACTTGGAAAGCTGAAGATAACTTTGACAGTGCTTTGGATAAAGATGGAAATATAGTTAACTTTGAAAAGCTCACAGTAGATGCTAGTCAAGTCGATATCAATCAAGCTGGAATCTACGAAGTGAAGTACAGTTATGGTGGTTTAACAAGTCATGCGAAAGTTACGGTAAAAGATAAACAAACAGTGATAAATGTACATGATTCTACTATTTATGTAGGAGATACTTGGAAAGCCGAAGATAATTTTGACAGTGCTTTGGATAAAGATGGAAATACAATATCATTTTCAGACATTATAGTAACGATTGAATCAATGAATACGAGAATTTTAAATACAAAAAGTCTAGATGCAAGTAAAGTTGGAACTTACAAAGTATCTTATAGTTATGATGGAGTAATGAGCACGATTCAGATTACAGTGAAAGATAAACAAACAGTGATAAATGTGCATGACTCTGCTATTTATGTAGGAGATACTTGGAAAGCCGAAGATAACTTTGATAATGCTTTAGATAAAGATGGAAATATAGTTAACTTTGAAGAGCTCACAGTAGATGTTAGTCAAGTGAATACCAATCAAGCGGGTACCTATGAAGTTGTTTATAATTATGATGGATCGAGCTCAAAAGCGATTGTGACTGTAAAAGCAGTTGCGGACGAGGAAAATGTCAGCAATGAGAATCATAATAATGATGAAAATACTTCTACTAATAATCAAGCAGAAAATGACAAACAAGCACTACCTCAAATGGGCGAACTGGACACTATGAATGTTTCTATTTTAGGTCTGATTATGGTAGTAATTTCTCTATTACTGCTTAGAATTAGAAGAAATGGTTATGCTAAATAGTAAGAAGCTTCATTATTTATATGGATGGACTAAATGAATTGTTTAATTAGAATAACCAATATTTAAATAGAAGAAGACCTGATAGAACGATGTCAGGTCTTCTTTAATTTATTTTAAAAATTAATAACTATCTAGTTTCCTTGCTTTTTTCGTAAGTACTAAATCAAATTGTGAAATTTAAATAATTCTGATGATGGGGATATTCTACTAATAGTGCCACAAGAAGATAAAATAATGCTATTCTTTTGAGAGTTGGTAAGCCACAAGAATCTACCAATTGACTAATTTATGGTATTTTACTGATAGAATGTGTAGGGTTAATTATTACAAAATATAGAAAACAGATAAACTATTTGTTAATTACCCAGTAAATAATGTTATGTGCCGCTTTGTATAATGATAACGAAGAGCTAAAACAAATGTGTCAGTATGGATTTCTGAAATGATAACTAATAACTCTAGTTTATGGAATGAAGATTTAGAAGTTAATACGGTTCATTTAGTAGAAAACTTGATGAAAGAATACATCTATAAGAATCGTGAAAAAATAAAAAGAAATGTGCAATTGAAAAAAGAAGTTCTTGTTTTACTAGGATTTGTTAGTAGTGAACGGATCAGTTGCTAGTTATATGCATAGAGAGAATATTTCACTAATAGAAGAATAAAGATAAAACGCATGGAAACTGGAAGTATTTAATTTTAAAAGAGTAACATTAAGTTTGAATGATAAACATTATTATGATAGAGTGTTTGAATTTAGTCATGAGGTGATTTTTTGAAAAGAAAGAAAAAAAAGCAATGTGTTCTCTGTCAGGAATATTTTAATAATTCTAATATGAGTGAAGAACATTATCCTGCTAAAAGTACTGGTAATGATGATATAGTCGCTTTAGATTTTGGTAAAATGATAGATTCAATGATGTCAGGAGAAGTTAATAAGCATATTTATGACCCACAAAATAAAGGGAAATCAATTGAAGAAATTAGTGGAGATTATTTTGATAATGAGTTATCATACTCTCTTTATCCTAAAGGTAGAACAATACGTTCACTATGTAGATCTTGTAACACTTTTTTTGGGAAGTATGATGAAGCTTATAAGAAATTTTTTGATAATGAGGGAGATCCTACAATAATAAAAGGTTTTCAAATTTTGACTAGACTTAAAATTGTTAAAGCTATATATGCTAAATTTTTATCAGTCCCTGAATGTAAGGGATGGAAGTTTGATTTCATTAATTTTTTAAGAGATGAAAAAATTGAAACTTATAACGGAAAGTGGCAAGTTTATTTACTTAAGAGAGATTATAGCACGGATATAATGGGTTTAGGAGGTTTAGAAACTGGTAAAATGGACTGGGATGAAGGAGTTATTTTTGAACTGTCAGATGAAAAATTTATTTTTCATTTGATGAACTTTGAGCCCCATGAATGCTACAAATCAATGAACATGAAGGATATTCTTGGGAAAAATTATAAGCTTGTCAATGGTCAAGAGGTTCAAGGTGGGTATCATGGACAATTTACGATACAAAATATGTTTGAAGACGGATTTGAAATATAATAAAGAATCTGTTTTACACTGATAAAAATATTATAATACATGAAGTTTTGACAATAATGTTTTTAACTGGAAAGTTCAATTGAGAAATTTATAACTGTGGTCTTTAGGTATTGAAATATCGATGCTTAGGGGCTTTTTTTATACTTGAAAAAATTTGAAATTTTTAATACATATGAGAGCTTCTAGACTTACTAGTAACTCCCATACATAAGTATTCTTATCTAGTTGGTAATAATCCAATTTTCTGATTTTCGTAAAATTAGATTAAATTCAGAAGTTTGAGTAGTTTTTGTTGCGGGATCAAGATATTTCACTGATACTTGTGTAGCGACTTGATCATTCTCTAATGAATAATTAGAAGAAGTTAGTTCCAAAAATTGATACTCTTTATTAATAGGTTTTAAAGCATGATTATTAACGTAGTAGGATAGTTCTTTCTTAGTTGCTTTAGGATAAAGTTTAAAGAATGTTTTTAAGAATGAATCTATTTCATCTGTTGTTTTGGCATCTACCGTTCCGTCACTATCATTAGCTTTTGGCTTATAATTTGATTTAGCAGGAATTGAGCTAACCGTTGGATTTTTAACAATAACCATATTTCCTTTATCATCCAAATGAACAGTAAGAGTATAAGCAGAATCAACGACTTTCTTTTTATTTTGTTCGGTAATAGTTTGAGTAACAGAAAATAAAACATCAAAGTTATTTTTATCGATTGGCTTAATATCCCAAAATTGAATGGATTCAACTGTAGAGTTTGTAGGAATGTCAGTCCTCACCATGTCTGTATTTAGGACTTGTAACTCTTCTGTGAGATAATCTTTTAATTTTTCAGTTCGTTGATCTAATGCTTTTTGATTATGTTCCCAAGAATAGAAAACCGTAATGAAGTTTCGACTGAAGCTTTCGATTTTATTGGTATCAATGACTCGTTGTTCAGTGACTTCTTTTTCATGAGTCGTATGTTGATCGATGGCTGTAAAGTTTTTATAAACGCCAAAAGTAATACTTGTTAAAAGTAAAATCCATAATGCTGTTGTTGTTTTTTTATGCGTTCCGACTTTTATTGTAGGAACTTTTTTGACTTTATTTCGTTTTTCTTTTCTTTCTAGTTTTATTTTCATGAATGTGATTCCTTTCTCTTATTTAGTAATGATTCTACCTGCACCAATCAGATGTTGTTGCCAATAGGATGAGGTAAGATCACCATAACCAATGGGATCTCCTGCGTGATACATTTGAGTTGGGGATACGACGATGCCAACATGTGTAACATAGTCTGATGTATCATAGGTTGAGTGGAAGAAAACTAAGTCCCCAGCTTTTGCTTCAGTTAGTGGAATATGTTGTGTGGCGTCATACTGTGCTTGAGCGATTCTAGGAAGGGTTATGCCTGCTTTTCCAAAACACCATAACGTAAGACCACTACAATCAAAACTTGTCTCAGGGCTGGCGCCACCAAAGACGTAAGGATAGCCCTGATACTTCAACGCTTCATCCATGATTGCTTGGACAGTTTTATTATCAAATTCAGTCACTGTTAGATATTGAGAAACTAATTTCACATAAAATTGATTTCCATAGTTGTATCGCCACCCACCATTAATGGGGATGGCAATTGGATTGGGATAGCTAACCCTAGCTCCACCCGATTTTTCTTTTGAGAAGTTTTCTGCTAGTTCATATGAATACTTCTTTCCATGAGAAGCAACGTATTGAAGAAAGTCACCACCATAATTATAGGATTGAATGACTGAATCAACATCGCAGCCTAAGTCATTGGAAGATTTCATAAGTTCGCTAAAGTACTTACAGCCTTGTTTAATTGATTCTTCAGTAGACAAGGTATTTGGAGGAAGTCCTAGAGACTCGCTACTTTGCATCACATCTTGCCCTTTCCCACCAGATTCTACTTGCATAATCGCAAGAATATAGTGAACATATTTTGAAATGTCATATACCTTGCAGTATTTCTCAACGGTATTCTTATGAGAAAGAACCTCCTTTGAAACAGACAACCCACTTGTATCAGAAGAGTCTTGAGCACTACTGTCATCATCTGAGAAAAAAAGGGTAATGCAGAAAATTAATCCAAATAGGATCATAAATAAACTACCAAGTAGTAGAGTAAACTTTAGTTTTAAGAGTTTCATTTTTTAGAACCTCGTTTGTTTGGTTTCTTTTTTTTCTGTGTCGTGTTTCTCGGAGCTTGATTTTCTTGCGAGTTTTTAGGGTGAGGACTCTCATTTTTAGAGTATCTATTTTCACGGATGGTTGGTGTAGTTGATACACTTGCTTTTTCTGATTTTGGATAGGGGTTAATAGTATCTTGTGTAAGTGGTCGTTGATGATCTGGTATTTTTGAATTTGTTTTCTTGTGAGTTTTAGTTGTGCTAGCTTTACGATTGGTTTTCGCTTGTTCCATTTCTACTCTTTTTTGAGCGATTGTTTGTCGATGCTGATGTTGTTTTTTCAATCGTTCGGCTTGATTTGTTTGTGGTGTATTTTTAGACGTATCAGAAAAGTTTTGAATGCCTTCTTTTAAGTGAACTTTCTTTTTATGAATCGCATATTTCGCTTGTGTCGGTAAATCTTTGGTTTGTTCTTTTAACAGTTTGGTTTTATCACTTGCTCGTTGTTTGATATCTAGCGCATTGCCTGTTGTTTTCCCAAGTCGTTCTGATAATGGTTGCTTCGGTTTAATAGGTGAAGGAACATTATTTTGTCTGTCATGAGTTTGAGGAACGGATTTACTATTAGCTGCTGCTTTCTTTTTAGAAGGCGAGCCTTCTGAAGTAAGACTTTTACTGAGTTGCTGTTGGATTTTTCTTGTTTGGCGATTAACTAAGCGTTTAGGTTTACGGAAAATTTGTTTTCCAACACCTTGAGAATCATTGCTTTGTAATGCAAACAGACTCATCAAGTCGCCTAATTTTAAATAGATACCAGCGAACGTCACAATCTGTAAGAATGCCGTCATGAAAAAGGGTGAACTTGCGGACAATGAATACAACATGGTAGAAATGCTAAAAGCAACGGTAATAATCAAGGTAATACCAGCACGAGTCATGATGACATTAAAGAGCTTCATAACAGCTTTTTTACTAGTACTTTGAAAACTAGGAATCATACTTAGCAGAAAACTAATTGGTAAAAACATCGCGTAGACAATGAAGAGGACTTGAGAGAAGATCATAATCCCTGTGAGTAAAAAGATAAAAATAGAAATGCCGATGTTAAAGAAAAATAAGAAGAAGACAGTTCCCAATCGATTAATGGCTTTGTTGATACTCAAATTGTTGTTTTTCTTATTCTCAATCTCATCTTTAACAGTCGTTTCTCTGTCTTTTCCGTCATTAAGTGTTGGACTAACGGAAAGAAGTTTTTCAACACGAGATTCTCCTAGTGATTCAATATTAGAATCATCGTATTGTAAAAGAAGCCAAGGTTGTTGTACTTGGATAGAAAATAGGCTATCTCGAATTAAATCAACACTGTCTTTCCCTTTAGAATCAGAATTAGGCAAAATAATCTTTGTGCCAATATCTAAGCTTGCTTTGCTTACATCGGCAGAGAACTCATTAATTTTTTGAATGTAATCAGGTGCATAAGCAATAAAAGAAGCAGATAAAATAAAGACTACGAAAAAGTTGATAACGGCTTGAACAGATTTGGTAGTTTCGCGTTTTAATAATCCTGTATAAGCGACATAGATACCCAAAACTAAAACTAGAATCAGTAGGAAGCCCACATAGAATCCAGAACTGGAAAAGCCATGTTTCGTAATTCCTGCAATGGTTTGCATATTCTTACCAATTGCATCAGTTGTTTGAGAAATAAAGTCTAACTTGTACGCTTCTTGAATCAAGTAACCTGTCGCATTTGAAAGATACAGTGATATTGTCCAAATGAAATTGGTAATGGCATAAAGACCATATGTTACTTGTTTCCCAATCCCATCACCCCAGTTCCAAGGCAACCAGCCCCATGAATTATCGACATAAAAATCGAGTTGGTAATTATCAAGAGGGTATTTTGAATACACATTACTGGAATTAATGGTATCGTCTACTAACCCAGCTGCTTCTACAAAGGTTCCTAGCAAAATTAGCGAAAGTAAAATAATCCCAACCAGTAGAAGTAGCGATAAGATGATTTTCTTTAAAGACCATTTGGGTTTCATTAGGACACCTCTTTTCTCACAGGTGGTCTTGTATCAAAAGCATGAAGTAATTCTTCAAAAATCGGGTGGAATTGAATTACACCTACACGACCATATAAATCTGAAAGGAGACACTGACCATTTTCTAAATCTCTTAATCGTTTTTGATTGCCTTCATCTTCTTTATCAATACCAAAGAATTCCAGTGTCTTTTTAATTTCATGAATATCCGTAGAACGGAAAGCGAATTTCAATCCAAGATTATTTTTTAGTTTTTCATCCAGTAAGTCATCCGCATTTTGCGTAACAAAATAGACCCCTGCATTCATGGCTCGTCCAGCACGGACTAGCTTCATCGAAAGGGTCTTTCCTTGAGCAACTTGAAGAAAGCTCCAGGCTTCGTCTAGGTCAACAATTTTAAAGATAGAGCGGTCAGAGTGAATGAAATCTAAAGCAAAGGTACTAATAACAATGAGCATAGCGACACTTAGTAATTCCATTGTCGTATATTCTTCAAAACCTGTTTCAGCATCAGGAAGAACTAAATCCGCAACTTGAATGATATTAAGCTGCTTATCTAAACTAATAGACTGTCCAACAGTTCCATCACTAAACAATAAGTGAGCAAAATCGTAGTCGGTAAAAGATTCAATGTGATCGGCTATATGGTTACTGATGACCGTATTTTCTTTTCTTAGTTCGTCTAGAACAAGTAAGAGACCACGCGTTTTACTTTTGGTAACACGACGAATCGCTTTTCGTAAGACAGGGAATTTTTCACCATCCCGACTGGATATTCCTGTTAAGAATGTCAAAATATCAATCGCTAGGCTTTCACTATCTTTAGGACGTTTTAAAATGACATATGGATCAAGTAGCCCTTTATTGGTTTCTTCGCTTGTCAGATTCACAATATTAATTTCATGCGCAATATCGGGCAACGTTTCTTTCCAGTTTCCTCGTTCTGCTTTTGGATCAACGATAACGGCTTGACCTCCAAATAAAACAGCATAATAAACAAGCATATTATTACTAAAGGATTTCCCACCACCAAGAGAACCAATGAAGGCAGAAGCCAAGGCATTGGTAATAGAGCCTTTCACACCTTGACTAGCTAGGCTAGGTTTTAGATAAACATTTCTTCCTGTATCCAGGTTGTATCCTACATAGATACCTTCTGTTTCTCCTAGCATTTGAGTCGCACCAAAACCTAGTCCAGCAAGAAAATCAGAGGTAACGTATTGGATGTAGTCGTTTATATACCGTTTGGAGGCTGGAATAAATTCACCATGTAGCCCAAGCATATCACCAAAAGGTCGAATCAATTTGATGCTAAAATCATCATAGAAATCTTTGACTTCATTGCATCGACGTTTTAATTCATCTGGATTACTTGCGGAGACACGAACAACATAGCTTAGTTTATACATGGACTCTTTTGTTTGATCTAAGGTACTTTCAAGTTCATCTACAGAATCTAAAGCCTCTACGACGTTTGAACTCGTTTCATTGTTGCTTTCAAACGCATGATTGTCTAAATCTTTGAGTTCTTTCTTTTTGTTCCGAACAGTAGAAAGAGCTTTTTTATTGGTCACAATTTCTACGTTCATTGAAGTATCAATTGGGAAAGAGAATTGTTGTTGCTGGTAATAAAAGATTTCGCTGTTAGGAAAGCCAAGTTCTCCAATAACAGAGTTGATTGTAAAATAAGCAGCGTAGGTTGTTTCATCTTCATTTTCAATTTTCAAATAGCGCTGATTTTCTTCGATTAAGCAACGTGTCGGCTTTAAGAGGTCATACCGTTTTACCAAAGTCTCTTTTTTTAGTTTTTTAGTTGGCAGATGATAAGAGTATTCTTCATACGGCATTCCTGTTTGTCCATAAATATGTTCAATGATATAGCCAAAATCATCTTTAGATACTCGTCGAATCCTAAAGCGTTTTGAGATTTTATTTTCAAGAAGGTGTTCCATTTTTGAAAAACGATTAATCTCATCATTACTCATAGAGACAAAATCTCCCATAAGTTTATGATTTACATCATGAAAAAAGTCTTGTAAAGAAATCCAAAACTCGTTTGATACATTCTTAATTGTCACTTCTTGATCATTTAAGGATAATTTAAAGCCAATAAAAAAGCGATAGTCAACTTGATTGTCTCCAATCATTTCAACTAACGCTTCAGTTTGTTCGTCTATTTTTTTAGCTGCGACTTCTTTTAATTTACCAGTGACTTCGTTTTTAGATCGTTCCTGTGTGGCCCGAATACTGGATTCGGTACTAAGCTGCAAGGCATGAATTTTTCCATCCCGATTTTGAGCAATCAACTGACGGAAGCTATCATGTACTTGAAACTTTTCTTCTGGACTCAGAAAACTGTAGTTATAAGGTATCAATTCATAGTAGGCAAAGCATTCACCATCATGATTGAATACCAGGTTATTTTCAATATATTTAATCGGATACTTCATAAAGTTCACTCCTTACAATTGTAATGGATTCATTTAATTTTTGAGTGTTTAATTTTATAGGCTTGTAGGCATACGTTAGTTTAGAGCGAAAAAAATAGGAGAGGATGGATTTTAAGAATCCATAGGGTTTCTTTCCATCAAATGTCTTTTGACTCATAAACCAAGTAATGGCGATGGGTAAGCCAAGGTATTTTAGAAACGCCCCATCAATGAAGGACAAAGGTGGCATATGACTAAATAGAATGACAAAAAGAATGGATACCACGAACCATGTCATTTGTGTAAATGTAATAGGAAAAGGCAGTTGTAGGTCATTGATAGCGTAAATGACTTTTTCGACATTCCAGATGCTGGTGTAACTTTTTATTTTTTTCAAATAATCGCTCCTTTCAAAAAAAGAGCAGCCATTTTAATAGGCTACTCTAGAAATCTTATATATGAATTTAAATATTTTTTAGATATTCAATTTGCTTTTCTATTTCTATTTTTTGATATTTATCACCTTGTCCTGCAAGTGTTAAAGTATTTTCCCAATCATTAATATTTACAGGAGCAATAGCTTTATTAATATCAGTTAGCATTGCGTATGAAAATCGGCAGAAGTCTAAAGCAAAGGATAATAACTCCTCAATTTCCTTAAAATTTAAAGGGAACGAATTAATAATTTCATCTAAACTATGTTTCATAGTAGCTTCATCATTATGAGCATACACTTTATTGCGTTGTTTTAGTAAATTCTTTATTTTAGGCTGAATTTTTTCCAGACGCCATTCATAAAGTTCGAAGTATCTATCAATAGTCATTTCAACTTGAATCGGTAATTCTTTAATGTTCAGTTGCTTGTTTATAAGTCGTTCTTTTTCTACTTCTTTCTGAAAAAATTCAGTTTCATATTCTTTTACAGTATGATGGAAAGGCAATGAATATTCATACATTTCACCATCTACCTTTATTTTTTCATTGGGATAAGAATTTGGAAAGTAATCAATATTCTCTCTGCACTCTTTTATTAATTTTTGAATATTTTCTGAATATTTGTGGCTATCGTATATTTTAGAGAGCTCCATAAAAGTTGATACCACTAAAGAATTGTATGTGAATGAGTAAAAAGCACTAGAGAGATTCATTTCCTGATAATATTTACTTCTATTTTGTTTAAATTGCTCAATTATTAAAAAATAACAATTGGCTTGGCGAGCTTGATTCATAAAAATATCAATTTTTTTAATTAGTCGTTCTTTTTCCATAGAGACTCTCCTTTTGTACAAAGTATTGATAATTATAATATACCAGAAAAATGAACATAAATTACAGTCTTTTAATGAATATACTCAAATACTCCATGAGATGTTACTAAAAAATTTCCTTCAAGTTCCATATCTCGTCCCAGCGCTTGGTAATCAATGTAGTTCTGTAAATTACTTGGAACCTCACCAAGACTTCCAGTTTCTTCTACATAGTAACGAGCCACATCCTCCATACTGTCGCAATCTGGATAACAAATGATATCATCTTTATTTTCTATTAATTCTTCAATATCACTAAACCAGTCATTCATAAATTCAGATATATTTTCGTAGAAAGGGGTACCTTCTAATACTTCAATCATTGCACATTTCCGATTAATTTCTGATATTGGGGTATATTCACTAATATCAAATGGAAGTTCATAATCGTGGATGGCATATTCTTCATATTCATCGTTTAATCCAATTCGTTCCTTAACTTTATCAAAATCAATAGGAGGTGTGAACCAATCGCCAACCAGTTCACCCTCGTTGTACTTGCCAAGATTAGCAATATAAATTTGCATGTCCAAGTTACATTCAATCCTTTCTTAAAATAAAAAAACAACAAGCAAAAAACTTGTTGTTTTTAAATAATTACTTTATTAGTTGAGGCATATATGAATTAATTCTAACAATTTTATTATTTCCTGTTGAGGTATAGAAAGAGTAAGTCTGTTTATACTGTCTTTCTTGAATATCACAAAATACAATGTTAAATTTCCAATTGATGTCAGTAGTAGGATCAACCATGTTGGAACTTTCATCAATTGCAGTTAAATACAAACAAAATTCAGTTTGATTCTGAACACGTAAAACGTCTGTATCAATAGGTTCCCTTACACCAAGAATATTATACCCATTTTTGTAGTTGTCTTTAAAAGCAACAGCAATGTTTCTCATATTTTTAGGTTTGACATCATTATCTAAATAGTCAAGATGGATGGAAAAAGCAATCCCTGCTCCTTCATTTATCAATTCAAAAGGGATTGGTCTAATACTAAGATTGTCAATTTTATCCATTTCACCTTCAAATCTATTGTTCTTATATTTTGGAACAATAGATAGGTAGGGTAAATATTTTAGTCTCTCGTTTTCTTCATTGATACTTAACTGTTCTTGATATTTTTTTTCTGCTATTTTCATACTCTCTATATGATTTTTTTGTTGTAGATTGAGTGTTTCCTTGTTTCTTTTGTGTGTAAAATAAAGAGTAATATAGCATACAGCTAATGATGTTAAGACAGGTATCATAATTTTAATACTATCTACAGTAAAAACTTCCATTAATCAATCACCACCTTCGTTTAATAAAATTTTATCAAACTCTTCTTTGATATTCAATATACATTAAGCACCAATAATTTTATTAAAAATAGTCAACAGTACATCCTTAACACCAGCTGCATTGAAAACCAATCCAACCGCAATCAAAGCAATCACTAAAAATCCAATGAGTTTTGAAAATTCACGTTTAAAGCCCAAATAAATGCCAATCACAACAATGGCCATTAAAACGAGCGATTGTGCATTGGATAAAAACCAGGTATATAAATTTTGTCCAAAGTTCATAATTCTATTTTGCTCCTTCCGTTTAAATAATTTGTTCTGTTCGATAAATAGATGCGCACACGTTCTAGCAATTTAGCAGGGGTTAAATGTTTTCCATATGTTGTGACACTATTAGAGTGGTACTTATGAAAAGTTTGTTTGTAAAAGGTGTATTGATAGTAAATGTCGCTTGGTTTCTTGTATCCTTCAATGACTAAAGAAGTGTACTTTCCTGTATCTAACATATATAGTTCATTTTCTTTGAAACAAAAAAATCCCAGTAGTTTTAATTCTTTTGTTAGACGATTCATAAGATGACGTCCTCCGTACTATAAGATTGTTGTTCTATTATTTTTTCATGTCGCTCATTTAAACGAGCCTCACGAATAAGTTCATCTACAATATCTGTTTTATTTAAGGTATCCAACATTTTAGCCACTTTTAAAGTTGGCGCAACTTGATGCCGTAACCAATTTAATGTTCGTTCAAACGAGTAGGGTTCAGGTTCGGTTGTTAATCTTAGAGCGCCACGATCTTTGCCTATAAACCATTCCCAACGTTCATTGGTCTCCCAATCTGTTCGACGTTTTGTTTCATCTTTATCTACAAACCGTAAATAGCGGTTAATGATATCAAAGGCTGTCTTTTCAGCATTGTTAAAAGCTAGTAAATCCTGAACAGCATGTATGGCTCTATCATTTTTTAAACGAATTTCAAAACGATTTTTGATGTCTGCTTCTTCAATAGGGACAGCATTTTTGACGTATTGTTCATAATCTTTTTCGTAGATACAAAAATAGACTTCACTTTTCAGTGAGCCTATATATAAGGTGTTTCCCATATCTGCTTTTTCGTCACGATGAACCAATTCTCCAGAACGATAATTTTTAAAGCTACGAAAAACTGAAATACATTCTTCTTGTTTACATTTTCGGGTCAGTTCAGGAATATCTAAGATGCCAACTTTGTCATTAATTGCTAGATCCAGTCGTTTAAAGACTGCTTTTTCTTCTAAGCATATCCGAAAAAAATCAAACCAACTACGATGTTGAGCCAACAAAAAGCTTTCGAATTGACGACACCCTTTTCCTTTGAGTTCAAGTAGTGTGCCTTTGGTACTATCATAAGAAATCATGACAACAATATCACCAAAACGAAGATGTTCTTGATAACCATAAAAAGCAAAATCTTCATGAAGCATGTAATCTATGTTGATTCGTAAAATATGTTCAATCACATGAGCCACCTTATCGGTGGGGAATCGAATTCGGACATAATCGAAAAGCATCTCCAAAGGATTATCTGGGTTAAACCTTTCTAAAGTGCTATTTAGAGTTTCTTTTAACTTAAGTGTAGGCATTACTTTTCCAGTTTCTATGTCACTTATATAGGAACGAGTAATGCCAGAAGCTAGGGCGAGCTTGTTTTGTGAGAGACCATAAGTTAATCGTTTATTTTTTAGTTCTTTTCTCCAAGTTTCATCTGTATTCAATCGCAAACCTCCAATAAAAAAGGCAGATGTAAACTTTTGGTACTTAGTTTACATCTGCATAGTATTTTCAAAAGCCTTGTGAGTAAGGGCTTTGGGATATTTTAAGAACTATTTCCAGTTGTTTTTGTGCCCCCCTGTTAGGTATAGGGGGGCTGAACCTGTTGGTGTGGCTTGCGCCACACCAACAACAAGCTAGTCTGTATCTGCATCTTTCGCTTCGCACGATGCAGCCACAGCCTGCTTGTGTTGATTGAGCTCTTGAATAGCTTCTAAAAAATCGTGCTCTTTTGGAACAAAAGGGGTATAAAACTCACTAATGACACTTGTTCCAACATCTACATAGCCACGACCTTTGATAGGTTTTAAGAAAAAGTCTTTATCATTTTCGCCAAACATCATGTTATAGCCAAGTTCTGACATTCTGCCTAAAGCTACTCTGAAATTAAAGTTATCACGGATGCCATCACCTAAATATTTTGCATCAGGTCTTTGGCAAGCCAAAATCAAGAAAAATCCAGATTGCCGTCCTAACATCACGATTTGTTTTAATTTACTCATCACTTCGATACTGTCACGTCCAATCATTTCCATGAAAGAAGTATACTCATCGAAAACTAAAAAGTGAGCAGGTAAATTTAAATAGGCATAATTTTTACCAGTTTTATATCCATCCATTAATTTCATCGTTTCATTTCGTAGCATCATTTCATCATAAAATTGGTTTAGGCAGTCGATCATGTCTTCTTTCTTATAATAAACATTTGGCATAACCGTTTCTAAGTCAGCCAAGTCAGCATTTTTTGGATCAAGGACATAAATAGTGGCATTGGTTTGAAGAAGAGCTTCAATAATCGTTAGGATAAAATAAGTTTTTCCTCCACCAGTTCCGCCAGCAATTAACATATGGGGCAGGGAGTCATAAGACCACCAAATGTTGTCCATTAATTTTAATTGCCCATTTTGAGTTTGAACATCATCAATGGTAATCCGACTGTTAATCGTATCGTAAAGAAGGATGTATTCCACATAAGAGTCTTTGAGAATTTTATCTGTAAGTTCACAATACAATCCTGTTTCTAATTTCTTTTCCAATTTCAAAAGTTGCTCTTGGTATTTTCCCATTGTGATCTCTACCTGAATATGAATCAATCCATCTTTTAAACGATAATAAACTTTTGGAAAATAACGGATTTTTTCTTTCGTTTTACTACTACCTAAGTCTTTAAAAAAGTTGTCTGATTGTACTTGTTCGGATTCATACCAGCCATTTTCTAGAATCATTCGAGCTAGTTTTTGACGGTGCTGCATTTGTTTAATATGGTCAATTCGGTAGTGATAATAAAGATAAGTTACTAAAAGGCAAACAAAAAGAGCAGTGAAGAAACTGCTCATTAAATAGGGGATATTTAATTGGATGTTTGCATCTATAAGACTTACAGTTTCCCAGTTCGTTTGAAGAAGTTGTTTATGATAGAACAACAAAAGAATAGAAAGGAAAAGAGGTAGTAGTCTAGCAAGTGTAAAATGATAAAGCAACTGTTTATTACTCGGTCTAATTCGTTTTCCGCGATAAGTTCAGTTCATTTTGAGAGTCTCCTTTCATTAGAGTAAACTTTTGTGTGGTATATGCATGACAATTTTTATCAAAAGATGGTTGGGGAATTCTTTCGTATTTTCGATAAGCGATTCGCTTTTCAAATCGAAGTTCATTTTCTTTTGGGTAATTGCCTCTCATATACTTTGGTGAGCGTTTCAGGAGTTTTTCAGCATCCTTTGTTAAAGGATAAAGATAACGAAACATACGGCCATTAATCTTTTCAATGCCTTTATATTCACAAAAATCGTGAGTTAACCAATTTCTTTTAGATACACCATCAAACTGGGCGTTTTCTTCTAACAAAATTCGCGCACTTCGAGGATGAATTTTTTCAGAAGTTTTACTATGCCGATAAACACTTGTCTTGAAGTAACCGCCATAATAAAAATTAGCAGCTTGATAAACATAGCCACATTTTCCTTCAATCCCATCAGCTAACGTATATAAAAAGAGACAGTCTGTATTCTCTTTAAGCCACTTAACAAGCGTCGAAAGAGCAAGACTACCAAAGTAGTTCGTTTGATTCATTTTGGGTAGAAAACACATTTTCCCAATTTCTAAATAATCCTTTGTAACTAAATTCTGTTCGGGAAAAATTTTTCGAATCGTTTGTAATGGCTGAGTTCCCCAACCAAGCTCGATTACACCTAGCAATTCATTTTCACAGTAGATTCCTAGAAAGTATTTGCACAATCTAGGAATCACTTTTGAATAGTGGTAACGTCGAATAAAAGATATTGCCTGTTTTCTAGGAATAGGTTCTATCACAAGCGATTTAGAAATCATCTAACATACTTCCTATTTCCCGTTAGCAGGTTCTTTTTTTGACATTTGCACTTTTTCCTTTAGTTTAATATCATCGGCTTTAATATACCAGTCTACATCTGCACCTTGATAAGTGGCATTAGCGACTGTATCTGCAATTGGATTGATTAATTCCACTTCTGTATTGTACTCAAATTCTTTTAGTGGAACAGAAGCAGGGATACTTACTTGAATCATGCGTCCTTGACCTGTTGATTTTAAATCGTAAGTGCGTTCTTTGATATTGTTTGAAGCTGTTCCATCTTCATTTTGGATCCGAACTTCTCGACGCAAAGCCGAAAATTTTAACGTACCAAATGTTTCTTCTTTTTCAATGATAATTCCCTCAGCTAATCTCATAATTTTTTCCTCCTATAATTTCACAATATCATTAGCGTGCATGATGTAATTTGTGAATCCTCTCGTTCCAATTTTGTATCCTTCAGCTGTGATTTTGGGATTCACAAGCTTCACTTTATCATCTACTTCAAAATGCTTTTCACCAGCATCGGCAGGTAAAATGACTTCAATATCATCTGCGCGTTGAATCGTTGAGTAAAGATTGTAACTACGAGAGAATACAGTCGGTTTTCCATTGATTCTTCTTTGTTCAACTGTTCCTTCACCAGCATATTCCAGCTGACCGAATGTTTTTTCCATATTGGGGATAATGTGTTTTAATTCCATTTTTAGTTACCTCTTTCTTTTAGTTGATTTAAATTTCTTCATTTTTAATAGTCTGTTGTTGGTGAGCGAATAGGATTCATACTTAGCCTCCTAGAATACATAAAAACACAAGAATCTTTTAGAAAGTAGATTCTTGTGTTTAGTCGTTAGTTTCTTTTGATTTTTTTACTTTCTTTGCGCCAATAAAAGCTAATGCGCTCAGAGACAAGGCAAACCCAATGCCAAGTAGAAGAGAACTGCGTGATTCTCCTGTTTGTGGCAATGGGTTTGTTTCTGTTCTTTTATTTGTCATGTCACATTTCACCACCTTTCCATGTTCTTTGATTTCGAACTTCACTGGTGTTTGATCTAATTGGTAGCCTTGTGGCGCACCAAATTCTTGGAAGTAATAGATTCCTTTTGGTAACTCTTTAAAGGTGAAGATTCCTTTTTCATCCGTTTTCCCTTCAATAATGCAGTTTTTATTTTCATCAAGAATTCTAATATCTGTGTTTGGAAGAATTTCACCAGTAGAAACATCTTTCTTCGTTAATTCAGCACTTCCTTTTATTAAGTCATTTTTGATATCTAGTAGAATAGTTGTTTCTTCATTTTCAGAAAGTTGTTCTCCTATCACTTTTCCGTCCATATCTGTTGCTTTAATGCCTTCTTTAGTAGAAGTTATTTGAATGATAGAATCAAGAGGGAGGTAATAGTCGGAAGAAGGGGACTTTTCTTTCAGATAGAATGTCCCTACAGGAATATTTGAAAAAGTACCTATAGATTCTTTGTCGATCGAAACGATTTGTAAAACTTTCCCATCTTCATCTTCAAGTGTAAATTCAGCACCTGTTCCTAGACCATCATAATTAAATTCATACCCATTTTTATTTTTTAATGTCGCTTGTTCATTGGTTTTCTTGATACGAAATTCATTAAAATGTAGTTTGTTTAAGATTGGAATATCAGAACCTTCTTCGGTAGGAGATTCATAGATCGTAATTTCTTTCAGTGAATCATTATCTTCAGCTTTGAAGCTAAAAGGGTACTTATTGGGATTCAAGCCATGATCAGTGCCTGAATCTAGCTCTTTAAAGTAATAGTCACCTTCTGGATACTGAAGCTCATCCAACGTTAAAAGACCTTCTTCGACTGTTCCATAGTTAATTAAAGAGTCTTGAGGGAGTTCTTGATCAGTGAAGGTCATAGGTTGATTCGTATATAAACCAAATATTTTATCATTTGCTTCTTGGACATCAAGAATAGGGAGGTTTTCTTTCCAATCTTTGATAATCTCTTCAGATTTGTGAAGGGTTAATTTTATTTTTTGAAATTCATTGGTAGCGGATAAGGATTCAGAGACCAACTCAATCGTTTGTCCTTGATAAGTGAATTCAAAAGGAATCGGAGTGGAATCAATAATGAATCCATCAGGTGCCGATTTTTCAATAGCTTGATATTTACCAAGGTAGAGAAGAGGCATATCAATTAATTCTCCATCATCACCCGTTACAACAGTAGCCAGGGTATCGCCTTTTTTAGCGTGAGTGGTACTGCCTACTTTGATATCTTCTGTAGCTTGAATTTCGTAAGTTACACCTGCAAGAGGTTGATAATCAAATTTGAATTCATATAAATCACCGTATTCTGTTTCATTTTTTTCAATTCCTACAGGTACTTTTCCTTTTTTCATTAGGGAAAGTTGTCCTTTTTGAGGTTTATTGTCCAAAATAACTTCAATGGTTTTGTTTGGTTCCACCATCACTTTTTTTAGTTCACCTTGATTAAAGAAACCATCTGGTGCAGTCACTTCACTAATCGTTACGGTTGTTCCTTGAGTAATATCATTTATTTGAGCAAGTCCGTTAGAATCTGTCATCACTTCTTTGGTTTGATTGTCGTACTCAAATTTCAATTTAGCATTTGGTAAAGGTTTTCCTGTATCTTTATCGATTTTCTTTACTTTGATAGTGCCATTTAGTTTCACTTTGACATTCAGATTGAATTCACCCGCATTTGAAAGTTTAAAGGTGGCGACTTTTTGTTCATTAGGTTTAGCATAAACAAAGCTTTGACCCACTGAATTGGAATCAGCAATACTATATTTAATGGTTCCAGATTCCTTTGAATCTTTCGTAGCAGTCAATGTCAGTTTATTGCCGTTTTTCTCAATTTTGAGGTTAGCAGAATTACTAAGCTGCTTAACATACTTGGACAAGACATTGTTTTTGTCTTCTAGAGTAACAGATTCGCCAACTTTTAGATTGATGATTTGGTTATTAAAAGTCGGTTTAGTATTATGATTTTTGACTTGATTTAAAATCTCATTTCTTCGATTGTCAAAATTGGGAATATTTGTAGTTAATAATTCATCGCCAAATTCGAGCCAAACTAAGTTTTGAGTTATTCCATAATTATCAACAGTTGGGTCTATTTGGTAACCATAGTACGCGATTAATGAAAGGCGTTCTTTTTCTGCGATAGTTAGTTCTGATGGGGTGAATCCAGAACCACCAGTAAGAAGTGTGCCATGTTCAATACAGAAAGCAGGTTGATTGTCCGCTTTAATCATATGGATGCCTTCATCGGTCCAGTGCAAACCACCTAATGCTTTGACATGCCAAGTGGAAATGTAATCTGCTACTTTTTCATAATTGACTGTGGCAGCGAATGAAGTAATAGGGGAAATAAAAAAAGCGATTAGGACTGTTAGTAAACTAAACAGCGTAATCGCTTTGTATTTTTTTATATTCATTATTTTGTCTCCTTCTTATAATTTATTTAAAAGTTGTATCTCTATTTTTATTGGTTACTTTCTCATCCTAGGCTGTTGTTTAAACTTCTTTAATTTATATAAAACACCATTATTTGAAGTTAACTTCAAATAATGGTAAAATTAACATTGAATAGAAGTTTACTTCGAAGGAGTGATAGAGATGTTTCAAAGACCTACTTACCTTAAGCAACTTATCCAATTTAAAGATTCTGACTTCATAAAGGTTATTACAGGAGTACGCCGTTCTGGAAAGTCAGTCTTATTAATGCTTTTTAAGGAATACTTACTACAAGAAAATGTACCTGAGGATCACATCATTTACATGAATTTTGAAAGCTTTGACTATCAGACAATTACAACTGAAGAAAAATTTCGTAAAAAATTGAATGAATTGATCCCAAAAGATAATGAAAAAATTTATTTGTTGTTTGATGAAATTCAAGTTGTGGAAGGTTGGCAGCGAGTTGTTAATGGTATTCGAGTTAGTTTCGATAGCGATATTATTATTACAGGTTCAAACGCAAACATGTTATCAGGTGAATTAGCGACACTTTTAAGCGGACGCTATATTGAAATTCCCATTTATCCATTTTCTTTTCATGAATTTTTAAGCGTAAAAGGAATTGAAGCAAAATCTCGTAAAGTAGATGGCGCTTATGATGAATACGAAAAATATGGTGGATTTCCTAGTGTTGTCATTGCAGAGGAATCTATTAAAGATACTATTTTATCTGGGATATTTGATACAATTGTTTTAAATGATGTTGCGTTAAGAGCAGGTGTAAAAGATCCTACAGCCTTAAAATCAATCATTCGCTTTTTGTCAGATAATGTTGGTCAGTTAGTTAATGCATCAAAAATTGTGAATACTTTAAAAAGTGAAGGTGTTGAAACAACTACTCATACTGTAAATCGTTATTTAGATTTGCTTGAGAATGGCTATTTATTTTATCGAGCCAAACAATATGATATTCGTGGACGAGAATACCTTAGAACTAATGGGAAATACTTTATTGTAGACTCTGGATTACGTAGAAATGCTGTTGGCAGAAAAGACGGTAATTATAGTAATCGTTTAGAAAATATTGTTTATATAGAATTAATGAGAAGAGGTTATACTGTAGATGTCGGAAGACTTGATAGTAAAGAAATCGATTTTGTTGCAAGAAAACTAGATGAGACTCTTTACGTACAAGTGGCATATGAATTACCAAATAATACACATGAAACGGATAACCTTTTAAATATCAAAGATAATTATAAAAAAATAGTTGTAACTGGTAGATATTATGATGTAGAGCAAATAGATGGCATTCCAATTATTTATATCGTCGATTGGTTATTGTCAGAGTAGCCGAATCAATTATTAGAAATGTTAAGTGAAGTTCATTTTTTGGTAGTATCACTTATTTTAGTATTTGTTCCAGCTCGCAAATTCTTACTAAAATCCCCAAAAATATCCATTTTATTCTTGATAAAATAGTTCGAAACTAACTCAAAACTAACTACAATTGGCAAAAATTAACGGGATACAACAGTATTCACTAGAAAAATAGAATACTGTTATATCAACGTTTAGAGCCCCTTAGAACCTTCAGAAAAAGCTAACTTTCTGCTGGAAGGCAGTGTGGGGTAAAGCCTTTTTTAGCGCTAGAAACGTTGATTTATCAATGTTTCTGGTGCTTCTTTTTTTCAAAAAAGCAAACTAACATCAAAACTAACTACAATTTCTTTTAGAAAAGATTGTTTTCCTTTTTAACTAACAACAAAAAAACGATCAAGTTATTTTTGATCGTTTTTTGTTGTTGTATTTTATTACCAGGTTATTTTTTTAAATGAATGATACACCATTCGTCTTAAATCGACTGTACTACTTTTCTTAGTAATTAAAAAAAACTAGAGTCTCAATATTTCTCCTTTTTCCCATGAAGTAATGAATCGATTTAATCTTCTTATCTGCGTTTCTTCTTTTTTGGCACTCATGATCCACCAAATAGAATCTCTTTTATAAGAAGGTGGAAGCTGATTAAAAAATTCCCAAGCGCTTGGATTTTTTCTGATTTTATCTTCATATTCTTTTATCAGAGTAACATTCCTATGAACGGAAGAATAGCCTGTTTGATCCTTTCTTTGATTAAAAATAGTCAGTCCTTCAGGTCTCATTTGATTGAGTTCTATTAGTTTATGCACCTTTTGCACATTAACTTTGCTCCAGAGGCTATTTGGTTTACGTGGCGTAAAACGGATTTTATAGCGATCTTCGTCAACTTTTTTTCGTATTCCGTCAATCCAACCAAATGATAGGGCACAATCTACTGATTCAGACCAAGTGAGACTAGTTCTGTTGGTCTTTTTCTTTAAAAAAAGGACCCAAACTTCGCTAGCTGTTTAGTGATGGCTGTCTAGCCAATCAATAAATTCTGTTTGACGACTAAAAAATAAGGCTTCACTCATTTTTCCAGCCATTCTAAAATCATTTGATTGAGTTCTTCAGGTTTTTCTTCTTGAATCCAATGACCAGTGTCCAAACTCTTAACATCTATATGAGGTACAAAATCTTTTATATTTTGAAGTGGCGGAATGATATCTTTTTCGCCGTATACCATCAATGTCGGCTGATGAAGAATAGGAGATACAGCACCTAATATATACCAATTACGATTGAGGTTTCTGTACCAATTGATGCTTGGAGTGAAACCGGTCTTCTTGAATCCGGAGATATAAATAGCAAGATCCTCATCGCTCATCACAGGTTCTCCTAATGGCTTGGTTGCTGTCGCTAGATGAATCATTTCCATTCCTTTTACAGGACCTTGTAATGGAACATTTTTCCGATATAAGTTATGAAGAAATTGAGCTATATTTTCGTCTAATAGAACATCTGCAACACCTGGCTGTTTGTTGAAGTGAACAAAATAATAGTCCTCTCCAAAAACATCTTTCATAAAATCAATCCAAGGTTTCTCGCCACGAACTTGGTAAGGCAAACATAAGTTAATCATTTTACGAACACGTGCTGGATGCAGCAAAGCCATGCTCCAAACAACACTTGCGCCCCAATCATGCCCCATAAAAATGGCCTCTTTGTACTGATAATGATCCAATAGAGCAACAAGATCGCCAGTTAAATGTTCAATATCATAGTTTGTGACTTCTTTTGGACAAGAAGAGGACCCGTACCCGCGTTGATTAGGTATAATAACGTGATAACCTGCTTCTACAAGAGGAGTCACTTGATGTCTCCAAGAGTAGGCATGCTCTGGCCATCCGTGGCAGAGAACGATAGGTTGCCCTCCAGTTTTTTGTCCAGCTTCAAAAACTTCTAAATCCACCCCGTTTACAGAAATACGTGTTGGTGTTGGAAATGTATCATTTTTTGTCATTTAATAGTCCTCCTAATGAAGCTAAAAGTGTCTTACAAAAACAATCGTATCATAGAGGTGTGACGACAGTCTGTCAGCTTTGAGAAACTTACTTAATAATAGTTGTGAGTCATCAAATTGAGTTTAGAAACCATTTTTTTGAGCTAAGAGCTTTATATGTTCTCCAAAATTAAATAAAGGAGAGAATAATCTTTTTTTCGGGGAATATAGCTGTAATAAGAACTCACTTACTTCTAACATCGTAATCTCTTCTTTATTTAGAACTTTCCCCAGAGGAGACTTCATTGCAAAGGGAAAACGTTCAAGACGATGGGTGTCATTGGTGTTGGCTCATTAAAAAATACAGTCATCTCAGGATAAGATTTTTCTATTTCTGGCTTTAGTAAATATTTTTAAAAAAGGATTTTCTGTAAATTATGTTCGTCACAAATTGTAATAACTTTTTCCATTCATCATAATCATAGGGATTTTCAAAATAGAACCGTTCAGCAGTGAATTCGTCACCTTCGTAAGCGTCAGATATGATTAGATCTGCAATATATGGATTATGAGTAATTTCAATAGAATCTTTGCTAAACGTTGTTTGTAGAGACGTAATTAGAGTTGAGCCTGTATAGACATTTTTTGAAAATTGAATATAAATTTTTACCTTAGATGGTTTACTGTTGATATCAAAAATAAAGTATAGTATATGACTTAGTTGTTTTTTTAAGTCATCTGATAGAGTTGCTATTTGCTGTTCAAATACACGATCAGACAAAAAATCCACTATTATTTTATTATTTTTTTTGAAATTTGTATCTATTTTTGAATGTTTTCCTTTTGTTTCTAAGTAATTTTCATGAAAATCAATAAAATCAACATTAATGAATTGAGAGTAAGTAAAAGACATTAATAATAAATAGTAAGATTCTATATATCCTTCCTCTGTATAGTCGAATGCAGCATGTTTTGAAAAAGCTGTCATGATACAGCCTACATCCATCGCAACTTTTAAGTCGGATCCTTCATAGCGGGCTACAATTTCTTTCTTTTTTTCAAAAGTATCTATGTCAAAAATTAATCCTCGAACTAAAAAACAAAAAAATATCGATTCATTTTTTATTATAGATGAATCACTGTCATTTTTCCCTGTGGCAAGAATAAAATTAGGTTCGTAGAAGAATTGTATGTCTTCTAGAAGTTCAGGGCTCAAATTCACAATTTTTTTTCGATAATATAGTCTATAAAGTGTGATACCTTGTAGCATTTTTAATCTCATTTCTTGTGAGGAAGATAGGTATGGCTGAGTTATTAAATTTTTCTTTATGTTATCTAATTGTAAGAAAGATTCTGGCATTTTAGAGCTAAAAGGATTTTCTTTATGTGTTTTATTCGCAAATGAAATAATGACATATAAAAAAAATCTAATACCAAGCTCGCTTCCTTTGAAACGTCCGGTATCGGAAAACGAAATTTCGCCATTAAATGAATGGGCTATTTTGTTGAGAATTGAGATTTTATTATAAACGGTGGAGGAAGCAAAATTTAATGAGTTTGCTAGTGTATCAATGGAGTTGTTCGTTTGAATAACTTGTTCAAAAACTAAAAAGAGAGAGCTTTTTTTTATATAATATTCTTTTACACTATCAATAATAAAAGAGTTATCAATCATTCCTTCTTTTTTTATGTAGTAGTTTCCAGTAGTAGAGGCTAAAAGCTCTATCGAAGTAAAAATGGACGATAAATCATAGCTTAGTTCGTCAATATATCTGAGAGCAGAATTTTTTGAGATATTCATACTAGTCATAATATCTTTTAGGAAAACTCTTTTTTCTGCGGTAATAAGCGAATGTAAGAGATCAACTTTAAAAAGCTCTTTCTTGCTAACAAAGTATTGAAGCATCCGCTTTCATCTCCTTATAAATTTGATTAACAACTAATTAATTTCAACCTAGTTATCTAAAAAAAAGATGTGGATCAAAATTATTTGAAAATGAGTGTAAAAATAACAACTAAACTATAACATGACACTTATTAAATTGCAATTGTTTTATATAGCACAATTGGATTCTATAAACATGAAATAAATTGTTTCAATAACAAGTAATCAGTATGTGGTGTTTTATATTATAGTGTAATGGTATATGTTTATAGTTGCTTAAATAAATACCAACATATAACAATGAGGCGTAATGGAGGAGGAAGTATATGTACTCAAAAAAAATACCAACTATATTCAGTGTTTTTCTTGTTGTAATGGGGATTTTTAGTAATTTGGCTTTAAATGTAGAGGCTACTGCAGCTAAAGATTATAGCAATCAATTTATCACAAATGCTGAATTACAAGATGAAAATGGCGACCCGCAAGATCATTTTGGTCTACATGCTACAATGATAGCGCATTACGAATTTGTTATTCCTGACAATGTATCTATTCATTCGGGGGACTCAATGACGGTAACATTGCCACCAGAATTAACAATTTCGGGTAGTTTAGGTTTTGCAGTAAAAGATCCGGCTGGAAATGTTATTGGATATGCTACTGTGGATAAAAACACTGGGACTGTTGCAATTGTGTTTACCGATTACTATGAAAATCATCCAAATGAAAAGAAGGGGTCATTTGATATATTTACTCAATGGGATAAGAGTAAGGTAACTATTGATGATGAGGTAGATATTGATTTAGGTACAGGTGGGAGTTCAATTATTATTGATGATGACAATTTAATTGGGCCTGATGAAAAGTTAACCAAGTGGGGCTGGGCGGATGATAATGATCCGACTTTAATACATTGGGTAGTTAGAGTGAATTATGAAGGAAAGGAGATTAAAAATGCAGTTTATACTGATTTTATAGGCAGCAATCAAATTCTTGTTTCAGGAACGATTGAAGCGACATTAGGTACCTATGATGGATCAAATAATTATATTTGGGATTCTAATTTAGATCCTTCAAATATCGTTGAAGGTGTAGATGGATTTTCATTTACAGTTGACTATGGCGATTTAACGAAATCATCCGTTATTTATTATGATACACGTGCTACAGATGGCGGGATATCTAGTCAATATGAAAATAAAGGGAAATTAATTGGGAGCAATATTAATGAAGTAACAGTTGACGTTTATACTCCTGAAACTGGTGGTAGTGGTGGAGGAAGTGGAACAAATCAGTCAGCTATTTTAATAAAGAAAGATAAACAATCATCTCAGGTGTTAGAAGGAGCTATTTTTAAATTAGTTGATGCATCAGGTAGTACGATTAAAGAGAATCTTACAACAAACATCAAGGGAGAAATAAAGGTAGATGGGTTAGCAAAAGGTTTCTATTCTTTTGTTGAAGTTCGCGCGCCAGAAGGCTATATATTAGACGCTACTCCTCAAACTTTTGAAATTGTAGCGAATCAACAAAAGGCAGTTCAGATTAAAATGACGAATGAGCTTTATCAAGGTTCAGTAATGCTAACGAAAATGGATAGTAAAACTGGAACTAAATTGCAAGGGGCCGTATTTAAATTAGAAGATAGCGCAGGAAATGTCGTTCAAAGTGATTTGATAACAGATGAATTCGGACAAATAGCAGTAGACGGACTAGAGTCAGGAAATTATCAATTTGTGGAAATGAAAGCTCCAACAGGTTATATCTTAGATCAAACACCACTAGTTTTTACTATTGAGGCAAGTCAAACATCAGCCGTTCAAGTTTCAATGGTTAATGAACTATGTAAAGGTGGGGCTGTTTTAACGAAGAAGGACAGTAAGACAGGAAAAGAATTACAAGGAGCTGTATTTAACTTACTGGACAGTAAAGGAATCGTCATTCAAAGTAACTTACTCACAGATGAATCTGGAAAAATAATAGTGGAAAGTCTAGAGCCAGGAGACTATCAGTTTGTGGAAACTAAAGCTCCAGAAGGCTATGTTCTAGATCAAACACCAGTAAACGTTACTATTGAAAAAAATCAAGAATCACTCATTCAAGTGTCAATGACAAATAAATTAGTTGATAGTGAAAAAGTACATCAAGATTCAGAGAATCAAAGAAATTTTCCAAAAACAGGTGAGGAAAATTCAATAGTAATAGTATCAGTGGGGGCTGTTTTAAGCTTATGTGTTCTACTGTTTTCTCTTTTTAGAATGAAGCATAGGGCAAGTGTAAAAATCTGAAAAATTAGTCGAGAGGATTTTTGGATTCTGTGTCAAAATAGCTAGAAATGAACTTTAAAAATTATTATGAAAAGAGTCACTAACTTGGAGCATGAATCCAGAGTTAGTGACTCTTTTATGATAGCTATTTTCGTTGCTTAAATAAGAGCTTATTTATTTTAAAATTCTGCTAAAGTTATATTCTTTTCCCTTACAACTCTTCCAAATCAACAACATTCTTGCCAAATCATTCTTTTCCTACCAACGATTCAAAAGTAGTTTTATAATTAGCTATAGCAAAAACCTCTTCTTTAGCAAAGTCTAGTTCCCATGAACTCAATGGAACCGCCATGACTTTAATTAGAGCTTCTCTTTTCTTAGCAATAGGTTTAGCTACCTCACCGATGCTAATTTTATCAATGTCTTTTTTGTTTATATCTACTACAAAACTTTTCATCTGTTTACCCTTATTGTTAAAGAAAATAGTGGAAATGAAAGGGAAATAAAGTTGGTTTTTCTTAGAATAAGGAATGATAAATTTTATTAAAAAAGTATCTAAATAAAAGATAGAACTGCTATAAAATAGCAGTTCTATCTTTTTTAGTTGATTCTGATTATAAAATGTTTAATTTTAAAAGAAAAAAAAGTGTGTATTTTAGATGGAAATAATGTATAATAATATATAACTTACAAAAAGTAAGTGAAAAATAAAAATTCGGGGGAATGAATAATGACGAGAATACAGGATGAACTAAGATTAAGATCGGGAAAGACATTAAAAAACAGACTGGTTATGTCGCCGATGACAACAACGCTGAGTTTTCATAATGGTAAAGTTACCAGTGACGAGGTCAATTATTATGCGAAGCGATCAGGGGATGTGGGCATGATAATTACGGGAACTTCTAATGTAAATGCGCTAGGAAAGGGCTACAATGGTGAATTAAGTGTCGAGAGCGATGAAATGATTCCAAGTCTGACTAAAATTTCAAATGGCATTAAAAAAAATGGAACTAAAGCGATTCTACAAATATTTCATGTTGGACGGACGGTTGCTGCCGAAGTTTTAAATGGGGAGCAACCTGTGTCGGCAAGTCCGATTGCTGCAGTTTATGCAGGAGCTCAAACTCCAAGAGCGTTATCAGAAGCTGAAATAGAACAAATTATCAGAGATTTCGGTTTAGCTACTGAAAGAGCGATTAAAGCGGGCTTTGATGGAGTTGAAATTCATGGTGCTAACAACTATTTGATTCAGCAATTCTTTTCTCCCCACTCTAATCGAAGAGACGATAAATGGGGTGGAACTAGAGAAAAGAGATATTTATTTGCTGAATCTGTTATTGCATCTGTGACGAAGGCGGTAGCGAATGCTACTGATAAACCCTTTATTGTAGGATATCGTTTTTCACCAGAAGAACCAACTGAACCAGGGATTACTTTGGAGGATACGTTATATTTAGTAAATCGACTTGCGGATGAAAAACTTGATTATTTACATGTATCGTTATCAGATTATAGTAAATTGCCTCATTCGGAAAGCCATCAAGAGAAAAGTCTATTACAGTATTTATACGAAACGATTGATTCTCGGATGCCGTTAATATCTGTTGGTAATGTTAAAACGAAGACAGATGCAGAAGAAGCGCTGAAGTACTCGGATTTAGTCGCGGTGGGCAAACAAATGATTATTGATCCAAGGTGGGCTGGAAAAGTTTTAAATGACAAAGAAGAGCTGATTCGCCATTATATTGTGGAGGAAGAACGTGATGATTTGGTGATCCCC